>NZ_JALGQI010000005.1:0-267004 GCF_022810385.1 Rhodococcus sp. ARC_M12
GAACTTCTACAACACTCGACGTAGGCACTCCACGATCGGAATGCTCAGCCCCCACAATTACGAACAGTCACTGAACGCGCCGATTATGGCCGCGTAGCCACTGTCCACTTTTCGGGGTGAACCTCAATCGTCACGACGAACACCGCGGCTTTGAGCAGCGAGAAGAGAACGTCGAGCGGCTGCAGGAATGCACTGAAGTAGTGGTCGTGTGTGCCGGACGACTGTCCGCCGACCACGCGAACCACCACGGCGCACGACAGGTAGCTCAGAATGAGCGTCAGCAGATAGAGCGGCACGATCGTGACGATTCCCGCGATGACCCGGGTGGTCACGACGAACGGCATCGACTGTATCCCTTGAGCTTCGAGTGCATCGATCTCTTCGGAGATACGCATCGCGCCGATCTCGGCCGTCATCCGGCATCCTGCCTGCGTCGCGAATCCGATCGCCGCGATCATCGGGGCCAGTTCGCGAGTGCTGGCGTATGCCGAGATGAAGCCGGTCAACGGCTCCATCCCCACCATGCCGAGGGAATTGAATCCTTCGATTCCGACGGACGCCCCCACCGCGACACCCAGCACGACGAGGACCGACACCGTCCCGCCACCGACGATCAATTTCCCACTGCCCCAGGTGATATCACTGAGGATGAGCAGCATCTGCCGCCGGTAGGAGCGGACGGTATGTGGTATCGCGGCAAGCACCTTGACGCAGAACGTCAGTTGATGACCCAACATTTCGAGTACATCGAACGGTTTGCGTCCGAGATACCTGGCACTGCGGGTGAGGTGAGCGGTGCCGTGCACGGTGTAGCGAGAAGGGGTCGCCATCTCAGCCCAACTTCTGTGGCATGAACATCGCGACCACCTGCGTGATCACGACGTTGACGGTGAACGCGGACACGACACCGAGCACCACGGAGGCGTTGACCGCGTTCGCGACCCCGCGGGGTCCGTGGGCGGCGGACAACCCGCGATGGCAGGCGACGACGATGACGATGACGCCGAATATCTCGGTCTTCACCAGGGCTACGACGAGGTCCGCCACCGAGGCGAAGGATGCGAACGAGCTGATGTAGCTTCCGGGTGTCCCACTCTGAAAGCCGACGTTGATCGCATAGCCCGCGGCCAAGCCCATGAAGATGATGAGGATGCACAGGAACGGTGCCACCAGAAGGATGGCTGCCAGCCGCGGCGCGACAAGCCTGCGAACCGGGTCGATTCCCATCGTCGACAACGCGTCGATCTCGTCACGGATGGTGCGTGCCCCCAGATCGGCAGCGACCGCCGCGCCTGCGGCACCGCCCAGCAACAGCGCCGCAACGATCGGGGCGCCTTGGCGGATCACCCCGAGGCCACCTGCTGCTCCCGCGATGGACGTCGCGCCGATCTGATCGGTGAGACTGCCGACCTGGACGGACACGATGACGCCGAACGGAATCGATACCAGTACTGCTGGAACCACCGTGACGGTGACGACGAACCAGGCCTGGTCGATGGTGTCACGCCACGGATGACGCAGCGTGACGATATCTCGCGCGAGGTGAACGAAGGCCAGCACGCCCAGCTCCAGAGTTCGACCGAACGTCCTGAATCCACCGGAAACCCCGCCGCTGACGCGTGCGAGCGTCGACATCGGCGACGACAATTCCCCACCCCCCCAGCTCGTGTTCGGCGCGACTCCCCTCGCGCAGAAAACGAAAACTACCAGCCGACAAACGACCAAGTGACGTTTTCATCACTTGGTGGGCTATGACTGATCACAGACTTCCGGCGAGTCGATCAGGGCTCGGCACGGTGATCGGCTTCGAGTTCGGACCGCATGCCCCGCTTTTACTGATACTTTGGATTTTCATCGACGCTGGGAGAACAGATTGACATCCGCCCCGGATCGCACCCGCATCGAATTCCCCGACATCAGTTCGCGCACATGGGAACACCCGTCGGATCGAGCCGCGCTGGTCACCCTCCGCACCCTCAAGGGCTTCGACACCGTTCTGCGCACGCTGTCCGGGCTGCTGCGCGAACGGCAGCATCGGCTGATGTACCTCGCGACTGCGGTACGCGTCGACGAGCGGCAGTTCAAGGATCTGAACGACCTACGTAGCGACTGCGTGCAGATTCTCGGTGCCGAGGAAACACCCGAACTCTTCGTGGTTCAGTCGCCGATGGTCAACGCGTTCACCATCGGAATGGACCGCCCGTTCATCGTCCTGACCACCGGAATGCTCGACATCATGACCTACGAGGAGCAGCGGTTCGTGGTCGGTCACGAACTCGGTCACGCGTTGTCCGGTCACGCGGTGTACCGCACCGTGCTCATGCATCTGATGCGTCTGGCCGGCACCGTCGGCTGGGTGCCGGTGGGCGGCTGGGCCCTGCGCGCGGTCATCGCCGGACTGATGGAATGGCAGCGCAAATCCGAATTGTCCGGCGACAGAGCGGGTTTGCTGTGCGGGCAAGATGTGCACACTGCGATCAGCGTGCAACTCAAGTTAGCGGGCGGCGCCCGCATCAGCGAAATCGACGTCGACGCGTTCCTCGCTCAGGCCGCCGAGTACGAGGCCAGTGGGGATCTGCGCGACGGCGTACTCAAGCTGCTCAACCTCGAACTCCTCTCGCACCCGTTCTCGGTGCTACGGGCCGCCGAGTTGAAGAAATGGGTCGACACCGGCGCGTACGCGGCGGTCCTTCGTGGCGACTATCCGCGCCGGTCCGCCGACCACGAGGCCAAGGTCTCGGAGGAGTTCCGTAACGCAGCACGCACGTACAAGAACAACTTCGACACCTCGGAGGACCCGCTGATCAAGACGGTGCGAGACATCGGAAGCGGCTTCACCGGAGCCGTCGACGCCGTCGGCAACGGAATCGGCGACGTGGCGTCGGACATCAAGGGCAGATTCGATCACTGGCGAAAGTCCTAGCCGAGCTGAAGTCCCAGCCGACGCACCGACGAGAAACGGCGGCGACCACCGAAGTGGTCGCCGCCGTTTCTCGTTGTAGGCAGGGATCAGAAGTTGATCATGTGGCCTGCGAGGCCGTGGATCGCTTCCTGCAGTGCCTCCGACAGCGTCGGGTGCGTGTGGACGTTGCGGGCCAACTCGTTGACGGTCAGGTCCCACTTCTGGGCCAGTGTCAGCTCGGGCAGCAGCTCCGAGACGTCCGGTCCGATGAGGTGGCCGCCGAGCAGCTCGCCGTGCTCGGTATCAGCGATGAGCTTGACGAAGCCGGTGGCGTCGCCCAGTCCGTGTGCCTTGCCGTTGGCGGCGAACGGGAAGTTCGCGACCTTGATGTCGGAGCCACGGGCCTGCGCCTCTTCGCGCGCCTGGTCCTCGGTGAGGCCGAAGCTCGCGACCTGCGGCTGGCAGAACGTGGCACGCGGCATCATGCGGTAATCGTCGATCGGCAATGTCTCTGCGCCGCCGATGGTTTCGGCTGCAACCACGGCCTGAGCCTCGGCCACGTGGGCGAGCTGCAGCTTGGCCGTGACGTCGCCGATGGCGTAGATGTGCGGGACGTTGGTCTGCATCGTGTTCGTGATGCCGATGGCACCGCGATCGGTGAGCTCGACACCGGTCTTCTCGAGACCGAAGCCCTCGACGCGGGGCGCGAAACCGACGGACTGCATCACCTTGTCGACGGTGAAGGTCTCGCTCTCACCGGACTTGTTGTGCTTGATCTCGACGGTGACCTTGGAGCCGTCGTCGTCGATGCTCTGCACACCTGCGCCGGTGATGACCTTGACGCCGAGCTTCTTGTACTGCTTCTCGATCTCCTTCGAGACGTCCTTGTCCTCGTTGGGGAGCGCGCGATCGAGGTACTCGACGATGGTGACGTCGACGCCGTAGTTCTTCAGGACGTAACCGAACTCCATACCGATGGCACCCGCGCCGACGATGAGGATCGAGCCCGGGAGCTCCTTCGTCATGATCTGCTCTTCGTAGGTGACGACGTTCTTGCTCAGCTCGGTACCGGGCAGCAGCTTGGTGGTGCTGCCGGTCGAGATGATCGCGTTGTCGAACGTGATCGTCTCGGTGCCACCCTTGGTCAGCTCGACCTCGATGGTGTTGGCGTCGGTGAACGTGCCCTTGCCGTCGTACTCGGGGATCTTGTTCTTCTTCATCAAGAAGTGGATGCCCTTGACGCGACCGTCGGCAACCTTGCGGCTGCGATCGAACGCTGCGCCGAAGTCGAAGGACGCTTCACCCGAAATACCGAACAGCTTCGCCTCTTTGGTGAAGAGGTGCGCCAGCTCGGCGTTACGGAGAAGGGCCTTGGAGGGGATGCAGCCGACGTTGAGGCACACACCGCCCCAATACTTCTTCTCGATGATGGCAGTGCTGAGTCCGAGTTGTGCCGCGCGGATAGCAGCGACGTACCCACCGGGACCGGCTCCGAGGACAACGACGTCATAGTGTGAGGTCACGAGTCCCCAGCGTAGTCGTGCTGTCCGACGCTGTCTCGACCTGGTCATCGTTACCAGCCGGTAGCCACGCGAGCGCCGACCACCCCGACGGCCCGTGTGCTGCTAGAACTGTGGAATGGCAATCTCGGACGACCCGTATCTCTGGCTCGAAGACGTCACCGGCGACGCTGCGCTCGCGTGGGTGCGCGAGAGAAACGAGGTGACGGTCGAGGCGCTCGGTGGCGCGGCCTTCGATGCCACCGAGGCGAGCATCCGAGAGATTCTCGACACTGACGCCCGCATTCCGTACGCGCGTCGCCGCGGGCAGTTTCTGTACAACTTCTGGCGCGACGCCGAGCACGTCCGAGGCGTGTGGCGTCGAACGACGATGGACGAATACCGGACCGAGAATCCGGCGTGGGACGTGCTGCTCGATCTCGATGCGCTGGGCGCGGCCGAGGACGAGAACTGGGTGTGGGGCGGTGCCCAGGTACTGCGCCCCGATCAGCGACTGGCGCTGATCACCCTCTCTCGCGGCGGGGCCGACGCGACGGTGGTCCGTGAGTTCGACATCGACTCTCGCGCGTTCCGCGCCCCGGACGACGGCGGTTTCGCATTGCCCGAGGCCAAGACCGACATCGGTTGGATCGATGCCGACACCCTCTTCGTCGGAACCGATTTCGGGGACGGGTCACTGACCGAGTCGGGCTACCCGCGGATCACCAAGCGGTGGCGGCGCGGCACTCCCCTCGTCGAGGCCGAGACCGTCTTCGAGGGTGAAGCACAGGACATCTCGATCTCCGCCTTTCACGATCGCACCCCGGGCTTCGAGCGCGATTTCGTTCAGCGTGCCACCGACTTCTACAACTCCGAGACCTACCTGCTCGATGGATCCGATCTGACGCTGATTCCGACGCCGACCGATGCGTCGACCTCGGTGCACGAGAACTGGTTGCTGGTGCGCACGATGACGCCGTGGACGGTCGGCGAGCAAACCTATCCGGCAGGCGCACTGCTCGCCGCAGATTTCGACGAGTTCATCTCCGGCACAATCGCTCTCACCGTGCTGTTCGCCCCGGATGCGCACACGTCACTGCATCAGTACGCCTGGACCGAGAATCATCTTCTGCTGGTGACGCTGCAGGACGTGCGGACACAGTTGCACGTCCTCACCCCTCGTGCGAAGGAGTGGGACACGACCACCGTCGACGGATTGTCGGACCTGGCGTCCACCGAGATCATCGGCACCGACGCCGAGGAGAACGGTGACGAGTTCTTCCTCTCGTCCTCCGGCTATCTCACGCCGGCGACACTGCTGGTGGGCACTGTGGGCGGCGAGTTGGAGGTCCTCAAGCAGGCTCCGGCATTCTTCGACGCCGACGGCCTGACGGTGGAGCAGTTCTTCGCACGGTCCGACGACGGTACCGACATCCCTTACTTCGTGGTCCGACGCGCCGATTCCGGCCCCGGACCGACCCTGCTCTACGGCTACGGCGGCTTCGAGATCTCGATGACGCCCGGCTACAGCGGCGCAACGGGACGGGCGTGGCTCGAACGAGGGGGCACGTACGTCGTCGCGAACATCCGGGGCGGCGGTGAGTACGGGCCGACCTGGCACACCCAGGTACTGCGCGCCGGACGCCATCTGGTGCACGAGGATTTCGCCGCTGTCGCGCGCGACCTCGTCACCCGAGGCATCACCACCACCGAACAGTTGGCCGCGCAGGGCGGAAGCAACGGCGGCCTGTTGATGGGCATCATGGTGACGAAGTACCCGGAACTGTTCGGCGCGTTGGTATGTCAGGTCCCGCTACTGGACATGAAGCGCTACCACCTGCTGCTCGCAGGCGCGTCCTGGGTGGCCGAGTACGGCAACCCCGACGACCCGGACGAATGGGAGTTCATCTCGCAGTACTCCCCGTACCAGAACGTGGTCGCCGCATCCGAGCGTCGGTATCCGCCGATTCTGATCGCCACCTCCACCCGCGACGATCGAGTCCACCCCGGACATGCACGAAAGATGGCCGCTCGATTGGCCGAACTCGGTCACGACGTGAGCTACTACGAGAACATCGAAGGCGGGCACGGCGGGGCGTCGGACAATGCGCAGTTGGCGTTCAAGACGGCGTTGACCTACGAATTCCTGTGGCGGCACCTCGCTCGCAGCTGACGGTCAGCCGGCGAGGGCGTCCTCGAACATCGGCCAGGACTCGTGCAGGTCGTCCTGCCAGTAGCCCCACGAGTGGGTGCCGCGCTCACGCAACTCGAAATGGGCCGGAATGTCGAGCCGCTCCAGGGTGGTCTTCAATCGGCGGGTGCAGTCGCCGGTGGCCACCTCGATCGCGCCGCCCACGACCATCTGGTTGAGCAACACGAAACCCGGTCCGTTGGGATTGGTGCCGTCGAGGGTGTCAGACGCCCCGGCCAGTCCACTGCCGTTGGAGATGTACAACGCTGTGCCGCGCAACTTTTCGGCGTTGACCACTGCGTCGTTGCGCATCCAGTCGGGATGGTCGTCGGGCCCCCACATGTTCGTCACGTTCGCGCCGAGGGCCATGGACACGACCGTCTTGACGTACGCCCGTCCCAACTCGTCGGTGGTCGAGGCGCATCCGCTGTAGGAACCGACGGCTCGGTACAGCCCCTGATGGTGAGCGGCCAGGTTCAGGACCGAGGTCGCGGCCATCGAGATACCTGCAATCGCGTTGCGACCGTTGGTGTCCAACAGATCGTCGACGAGCGGTGGCAGTTCGGTCGCGAGGAACGTCTCCCACTTGTTGCGCCCGAGCACCGGATCGTCGTGCTGCCAGTCCGTGTAATACGAGTACGCCCCGCCCACGGGTGTCACCACATTGACGTTCTTGTCGGCGAAGAACGACACGACGTCGGTCTGGGTGTACCAGTCCATGCCGTCGATTCCTCCGCCCGCGCCGTTGAGCAGGTACAGCGTGGGGCTCGGAGCCGTCCGATCAGGTGAACGCAGAATCTTCAGCGGAACTGTTCGGTCCATCGCGGCAGAGTGGACGAATGCTGTCATCGCGGTGTCGTCGGCCACCTCGGTGCGCACCACGTACGACTCCGTCGGACCGGACACCGATTCGGCCGGGGCCGCGGACGCGATCGGGTGAACTACCGCCGCCATCACAGCGACCACCGACACGACAGCCAACCTCCGTACCGCAGCGGACCGGAATGACCCCATACCACCCCCGCGTCGACCCACTGCGCCCCCCAGGCCGTCCATAGTCGTGCTCACTATCGTCGTAGAACAATTGCTGGTTCAAAGACTTTCTACACCAAAACGAACCGAAAGTAGGTAGAAATGACAGATAGCGAGTGAAACGACCAAAAGTTAATTCGCGCGAACTACTTGTGCACCCACTCGGCGACGAGGTCGGCGACCGCCGTGGGGTTTCGGATCCACCCGTTGTGTCCGAGCGGCTCGTCGATGTGCACCGAGGTGACATCGGCACGGGCAAGCTTGCGCACGAGGTTGTCCATCGAGCCACGGGGTGCCAGGTCGTCGCCCTCGATGGTCACCGCCAGCACCGGAAGTGTCAGACGGCCCATCCGTTCCTCGTAATCCATGTCGGCCCCCGCCGGCTCGATCGAACCGGTCCGCGCGAACCGCGACCAATCGTCGATCAGAACCCTCGACTGCCGACCGAAGCCGCCGATGCCGATTCGATCCCCCGGCCAGAATCCCGCGATGCTGCTGGTGATCGCCATCGCCGCTGCGCCCACATAGAGCGGTACGCCACGCGTGGTGCCGAATCCGCGGTGATACGGAGACCCCGACGCCACCAGGATCAACCCGCCGAGCCTGCCCCTGATGCGAGCGGCGTACATCGAGCCGAGTTGGCCGCCCATGCTGTGTCCGAGCAGATACGGCGTCGCCGCCGGGAACTGTTCTCGAACCACCTCGAAGATCGCCGGAAAGTCGACCGAGACCAGTTCCTGATACCCGTACCGACTGGCAGAACTCGGCTTCGGCACGCTGTCGCCCTGGCCGCGGAGGTCGCCGATCGCAGCCTGGAAACCGCGCGCGACGAGCGCCTCGGCGAACAGTCGGTAGTAGCCACCGGGAATGCCGAGGCCGGGAAGAACGACGATGACGGGTGCGTCGTCGCGGCCCTCACCGGGGAACAATGTCACCGGCACCGTCGAACCGTCGGGCATCTGGATGGGAACGGTCTGCATCGGGCAACCCTATGACGGGTGCGACCGTGCCTTGTCCAGGGCTCTACCTCACAGGATGATCGGGTGGAAGCTGCCGGTCGAGAAACTGAACCAGAGCAGTTGACCGTTGATGAACGCGACTACGGACTCGAGCATGCTGCCTCCCTGCGATCCCGTCGATGCCGGGCGCATCGGCGATGAGGCTCAGGTCTACCCGATCGCAGGCGGATCATCCATCGGTAGAGAACTTTCGGGTCGAACGAATGACACTTCGAACGACGAAAGCCGGGCCCGACAGTGTGTCGAGCCCGGCTCCAGGTCGTGGGTCAGACCGGCGAACCGGGGATCTCGATGGTGCCCGAGCCGCTGCCTTCCGAGCTACCGAGAGCGAGCAACTGCAACAAGATGGCGAGCAATTCCATGAAAACTCCTTGACGAGAGGGGTATTCGCCGACACCCGTACTCACCGAGGATCGGGAGTGACAGGGTGGGCACCGGCCGTTCTACAAAAGAGGAGGAGCGGCTCAGCTCACGGGAGCGTCGGAACTTCCGCCTGCGAAGAGCTGGAGGAGGATGGTCAGGAGGTCACCGAGTTCAGCAGACATACGAAATGCTCCTTGTTCGAGGGGAATTGTGCGCAGATCGAAAGTGACGGTCGTCACTCGATTACCTCTGCAAGGAGATTTCTACCCGGTCGGACAACGTTCTGTACACGCAATCGAGACTAAAAGTCGAAAATCTTGGTGAGCTGTCACAAAACAGTCACGACGTCGTCGGTGTCGCGGCCGCCCCCCGACGGCGACCGCGACACAACACCACTGCTTAAGCGGCGCTACCCGACGTCAGCACGCCGACGATCTGATCGACGATCGCGTCGACGATGCCGTCGTAGACGCCGCTGGCAATGTCGGAAATGAACTGCGCTGCTGAACCCATGGGATCTCCTGATGCTCGGGTGTATTTACGGCCGTAGGTAATACGACCTTCCTCGTTCCTACCGTACGCACGTCTTCGGCGCAGCACCAGGTACCAACTCGAAACCTCGAAGATGTACCCTCGCAACCGTTCGCAAGAGGTTGCACCGAACTCACGGCGAAAACTACTCGCCGATCACGTCTTTCGCGCGCCCTACGAGCAACGGGTCGGTTTCGCCGACGATTTCGGGATCCTTGTTCGCGTAGTCGAACTTGTTCAGCACGAAGCGCATCGCGTTGATTCGGGCCCGCTTCTTGTCGTTGCTCTTGACGACCGTCCACGGCGCGACATCGGTGTCGGTCGCGCGGAAGTTCTCTTCCTTCGCCGCGGTGTAGGCGTCCCACTTGTCCAGCGACGCCAGGTCCATCGGCGAGAGCTTCCACTGCCGCACCGGGTCCACCTGCCGGATGGCGAAGCGGGTGCGCTGCTCGTGCTGCGACACCGAGAACCAGAACTTGGTCAAGCTGATGCCCTCGTCCACGAGCATCTGCTCGAACAGCGGTGCTTGCCGGACGAACTGGGCGTGCTGCTCGTCGGTGCAGAAGCCCATGACGCGCTCCACACCTGCCCGGTTGTACCAGGACCTGTCGAACATGACTATCTCGCCGGCTGCAGGCAGATGGGCGATGTAGCGCTGGAAATACCATTCCGTCGACTCACGCGCCGACGGCTTCTCGAGGGCGACGACGCTGGCACCGCGGGGGTTCAAGTGCTCCATGAAGCGCTTGATCGTGCCGCCCTTACCGGCAGCATCACGGCCCTCGAAGACGATGACGTGACGTCGACCGGTCTCCTTGGTCCACATCTGCAGCTTCAGGAGTTCGATCTGCAGCAGACGCTTCTCCAGGTCGTACTCCGCACGCGTCATCCGCTCGTCGTACGGGTAGTTCTCGCGCCAGGTGTCGACGACGTGGCCGTCGGGGACAGTCAGCAGTACCGGATCGTCGTCATCGGAGTCGTCGACGGTGAAACCCGACGTGTCGGCAAGATTCACGGCTGTCGTGATGTCGAGCAAGTTGCTCAGGTCGGTGCGCGCAGCCGTGCCGTTGCGGAGATCGTTGTCGGTCATCTGCCGAAAGTTAGTGCTCATCGGTGACCGATCCGTGGCGATTCGGTGAACACCCGATGCCGCCGGCTGCACGACGAGGGTGCCCGGTCCGCAAGGGGGACGGACCGGGCACGTCGCTCGAATGTTCGGGAGCTGTGCGCCACTCGCCGAACACGTCCGACGCTATCGGTCCCCGCGGCGGTAGGTCCAGGCGTCCGTTCGGAAAGTCGACGATCTTGTTCCAGCGCAGATTTCGGGCTGTCCGTTTGTCGGGGTCGATATGGGTGAAATCCCCGATGCGCCCAAAGACGTTGCTGATGCAGACTTTTCAGCATGACATTCGAGAGCGGTTCCCCCAGAGAATTCACCCGATCGAGTTCGCAGAAGATGATAGGAGGTGTATGCGGCGGCGTTGCCGAGTATTTCGGATGGGACGTCAACATCGTCCGACTCGCGACCGTTGCCGGCACGGTCCTGACCGGCGGCACCGTGGTGCTGATCTACCTCGCGGCGTTGATGTTGATGCCGCTTCGGTCGTGATCACGGACTCCGACCGCACACAAAAGGCCTCGCACCCTCGACGAACGAGGAGCGAGGCCTTCCGCGGTACGGATCTAGCTGGAGCCGAAGCTGCCGGTGCTGCCGCCGAGGAGTCCTTCGAGCAACCCGTCGAGCAGGCCGTCGGTGATGATGTCGGTGACACCACCGTCCTCGCCGCCGCCGAGGATGGGAAGGAGTCCGGTGATCAGGTCGAGAAACATAGGGGAAGCCTTTCGGGCAAACGTCGAGGGGGCCTGACTAGGGTGAAATCTCAGGTGTCAGAAAGATAACGGTCTCGGCGCGATCCGGTCCACGATTTCGGACAAAAAGAACTCAACGACTGTTTGATCCCCCGAAACGTGACACCCGATCAGCCCTGTGTCTTCCCGGTGATCAACCACCCGCACGGTGCCGCGAGCTCGTCGGCCTCGGCCGGGCCCATCGAGCCGGGTGCATAGTTCTTCACCGCGGGCGGGTCGTTCAAGAGCGGTGCGGCCACGTCCCACACGTGGGCCAGGCCGTCGGGCCGGGTGAACAGCGAACGGTCGCCGCTGAGTACGTCGAGAATCAGGCGCGCGTACGGGCTCAGCGGCTCGGAATCGGGTACCGACTTCAGTGGTAGCGCCAGGTGTCCGACGGAGAGGTCGAAATCCGGACCCGGCTCCTTGACCGTCATGGCGATGTCGATGCTGCCGTCACCGGACAGGTCGAACGAGAGCACCGCACCGTCCTCGGGCAGCGTCGACAGTGGACTGTCGGCGGGCTTGCGGAACACCAGCGAGACGCGCTGCTGGCCGACGCCCAGCATCTTTCCGGTGCGCAACAGGAACGGAACCCCACGCCAGCGGTCGGTATCGACCCACAACTTCGCTGCGACGAACGTGTCGACCGTCGAGTTCTCGTCGACACCCTCGACATCGCGGTACCCGTCGTACTGACCGAGCACCACCTCGTCGGTGTCCAGCGGCCGGAACTGTCCGATCACCGTCTCGCGCGCCGATTGCAGATCCTCGGCCTTCAGCGATGCGGGCGGCTCCATCGCCACCTCGGCCGCCACCTGGAACAGGTGGGTGACGAGCATGTCCAGCACGGCACCGGTCTCGTCGTAGAACTCGGCACGGTCGTCGATGTCGAGCGTCTCGGGGACGTCGATCTGCACCTGGGCCACGTGCTCGGAATTCCAGATCCCGCTGATCATGCCGTTCGCGAAGCGCAGCACGTGCAGGTTCTGCGTCGCCTCCTTTCCCAGGAAATGATCGATGCGATAGACCTGCTCTTCGTCGACCACCTCGTGCACGGCTTTGTCGAGTTCCTCGAAGTTGCTCTGCGAGGTGCCGAAGGGCTTCTCGTAGACCACGCGGGAACCCTCGGCAAGATCGTGTGCGCCCAGGGCCTTCGTGTAGTCGACGAACGTGCTCGGCGGCAACGCGATGTAGTGCACCAGCTGGGCGTCGTCACCGATGTCCTTCTTCACCTCGGCGACTACCTCGGGCAGCTTGCCTGGATCGTCGACGGTGAAGCCGTTGCCCGCAAAGCGGATTCGCTCCGAAAACGCCGACCAATCGGCCTCGGCCACGTTCTCGACGAACTCGTCGAGCACGCTGCGGACGTGGTCTCGGAACTCGTCGTCGGACGTGTCCTTACGACCGTTGCCGATCAGGACCCATTTTTCGGGGAGCAGGCCTTCGAGGTGAAGTTGGTAGAACGACGGCAGGACCATTCGCTTGGCGAGGTCTCCGGTTGCGCCGAACAGGACGAATACAGTGGGTTGCGAGGACGCCATGACCTCCACTATGCACCGCCCAGTTTGGGAGCGCACAGTGCCGACGAGGTGAGGGTGCATGATGAACAGATCACGGTTTCACGGGGAAATCTACGGGGTAGGCACAACGTCCGGAGTGCGGATCGTCGTCGGACATTGGACGCGATCGCCACTGGGAGAATTTACCGATGTCATGATCCAGTTCGCCGACGGGCGGCGTCTACTGATCGCCCCCAACGAGGACGTACGCGAATTCGTCAAGGCCACCTACACGTTCGACTCCACCGAGCTGGTCCCGGTGACCTTCGCCGCGCAGCCGGACAACCTGGGTCGTTCCGCAGGCTCCACTCCTGCCGGATGGCGGTCGGTGCAGGCCGGTGATCTGACGGTGAGAATTCGTGTTGCCGGACCCACCCTGCTGGGCCGCCTGTTGAGTCTCGTCCCCGACGCGGTGTCGACGGCTCCGTGGTTCTGCTCGATCAGCGACCCCATCGCCCGAGTCGTGCTGCGCGGAGTCCGCACCCGCGGCAGCGCGGGCAACGACCGACGCGAGTACTACGGTGCCAGGCACCAACATCGCGTCACCGATGTCTCGGCATCCTGGCAGGGCGAGGACCTCGGCTCGCTCACACCGGTCACTCCCCCGGTGACGTTCGGCTTCGGCAGCACCCCGGCGGCACCGTCGGTCACGTCCATCACCACGACGATCGACAGCTGACCGAAGGACGAAGGTCCCCCGAGGTGGGGACGTAAAGGGCTGCTGGCCCGGCACCACAGCGGCGAGGGTGGTGGCGTGACCCTGACTGCACCACCCCGCCCCTCGTCCGCCGTCCACCCCGCTCTGTCTGCCGCCGCCGAGGCCGTCGTCCGCGCCACTGCCGGCGTGGTGGCGGAACACTCCGAAACGATCAGTGCCCGCTTCTACGAGTCGATGCTCGGCGAACGCCCCGAGCTGTGGCGTCTGTTCAATCGCGCGAATCAGGAAACCGGCGAGCAGAGTCGGGCCTTGGCCGCATCGGTGGTCGGCTACGCCGTGCAACTGATCGACCCGGACGCACCGTCGTTCGAGCCGGTGTTGCGCCGCATCGCGGGCAAGCACATCACGCTCGGCATCACCCCGGAGCAGTACACCCTCGTCGGCCGACACCTGCTCGGTGCCGTGGCCGACATCCTCGGCGCTGCCGTCACTCCCGCCGTCGCCGCCGCGTGGGACGAGGTCTATTGGCTGTTCGCCACGCAGCTCATCGCCACCGAAGCGCGACTCTACGCAGCGGCAGACATCGACCCGCACAATCCGCTGCGCCCGTACCGCGTCGTGCGGCGCACGCAGGAAAGCCCCGGCACGGTCTCGCTCGTCCTCGAACCCGCGGACGGCGCTCCCCTTCCCTCGCTCGAGGCCGGCCAGTACGTCACGGTGTTCGTCGACCTCGCCGACGGCACTCGGCAGCCGCGTCAGTACAGCGTCTCGTCCATCGCATCCGACACCCGCCTCCAGATCACGGTGGCGCAGGTACGCAACGGTCCGCCCGGGCAGGTCTCGACACACCTTCAGGAGGCTGTCGCCGTTGGTGACATTCTCGAAGTGAGCAGTCCTGCAGGTGATTTCGGAGTGCCCATCGGCGACGGACCGCTGCTGATCGCCACGGCCGGTGCCGGAATCACCACCGTGCTGCCGCTCGTCGAGCATCTCGCCCGAACTCAGCCCGCCCGAAAGCTGATACTGGCCCACGCGGACCGTAGCCGCGCCGACCACGCATTGCGAGAGGCGATCGCCACTGCGGCCGAAGCACTCGACTACGTCGTCGATCACGCCTGGTACGAGACCGTCGACGCGGACGATTCGACGTCGTTCACCGGATTGATGGATTTCGATCGGCTCGCCTTCACCGCGGACACCCACGTGCTCAGCTGCGGACCGTTGCCGTTCCTGCGCGCCGTCCGCCTCGCGGCCCTCCAGCGTGGCGTGCCTTCGGAACGCATCTCCTACGAGGTGTTCGGTCCGGACCTATGGTCTCCCGTCACGGTGACCGGGTGAAGAAGATCTCGCTCGACGCCCTCGCGCGCGAGCAGATGGCCAAGGCCACCTCGGCGTCGTCGCGTCGGGCGGCGTCGGCGGTGTACGGAGGCCACGAGCATGCTCTGCGGCAGACCCTCATCGCGCTCGCTGCCGGTGCCGAACTGTCCGAGCACAGCAATCCAGGCGAGGCCACCGTGCACGTCCTGTCCGGCCGGGTCGAGCTGGTCGCAGGCACCGATGTGTGGAGCGGGATGACCGGCGATCTGCTGGTGGTTCCCGATGCACCGCACTCGCTGCGGGCCACCACCGACGCGGCTGTTCTGCTGACGACGGTGGTCGCGTCGGCCTAGACCACCGAAGCGCCGGATGCCCGCAGTTCGTCGAGGGCCGCGGCGGAGGTCTCGGGCGCAACTCCCGCGACCAGGTCGGTGAGTACTCGGACGTCGAGCTTCTCGGCCACCGCGTCTTTCGCCGAAGCCAGCACGCAATAGTCGGTCGCAAGTCCGACGACGTCGATGTCGGTGACCTCGTTGGCGGTGAGTATCGCGGCGAGGGGTGTCCCGTCCTCGGTGACGCCCTCGAACGCCGAGTACGACGGCTTGCCCTGCCCCTTGTAGACGTGCACGTCCACGGAGCCGGTCGCGTAATCGGGGTGATACTCGGCACCGACCGTGCCCGCGACGCAATGCACCGGCCACGTGGTGACGAAATCCGGGGCTTCGTCGGTGGCGAAGTGCCCGCCGTTGTCGCCCTCGGCGTCGTGCCAATCCCGCGAGGACACCACCAGGTCGTACTCGTCGCCGTGGCGCGCGAGGTACGCACTGATCCTGCGCGCGACGTCTGCGCCGCCGGTCACCGCCAGCGCGCCGCCCTCGGTGAAATCGTTCTGCACATCCACTACCAACAGAGCACGAGTCATGGATCCCAGTATCCTCGACGGGTGCGCGTGTCGTCTCTGGTGACCTACCCCGTCAAGGGATGTGCCGGCTCGACGCTGCATTCGGCTCACGTGAGCGCTACCGGCCTCGAGCACGATCGGGCATTCATGATCGTCGACTCCGACGGCGCATTCCGCAGTCAACGTAGCGACCCCGTGCTCGCGGTCGTCCGGTGCTCGGTGGCGGACGGGTCGTTGACTCTCACCCACGAGTCGACCGGTTCGGTGACCGTGCCCGTCGACCGCGACTCCGCGGCGCGCGACATCACCATGTTCCGCGCGCCGATGCGCGGAATCGATCAGGGCGACGAGGTCGCCACCTTGCTCACCGAGGTGATCGGAGAACCGTCGAGGCTGGTCGCCGCACCACGCGACCACGGCCGAATCACCGATGGAATCTCGCCCGGGTCAGCACAATTCGCCGACAGCGCCGCCGTACACATCCTCTCGACCGCCACGTTGGCCGGCCTCAATTCCAGACTCGACGTTGCCTTGCCGATGGATCGCTTCCGGCCCAACATCGTCGTCGACGGTTGGGACGAGCCACATCGCGAGGACGAGCTGCGGGACGTGACCATCGGCGGGATGCGATTGGTGTACACCAAACTCGCCATCCGCTGCGCGGTCACCACCGTGGACCAGACCACCGGCGTCCGCACCGGCCCCGAACCGCTGCGCACTCTCGGCGACTACCGCCGCGGTCGGCAGAAGGGCGTCGCATTCGGATCGAAATTCTCGGTGCTGCAGAACGGCACGGTGACCGTCGGCGACGAACTACGCGTCGAGAGTTGGGGCGAGTCGGAGTTGTAGTGCGCTGAGTGTCCACTATTTGCCTCCGCAGACGGTTTTCCGCTTACGAGAAGAAATTGTGGACAACCATCGCGGTCGTTTCCGATGCAATCAGCGCCGCCAACTGGATTCGCGCCTGCCCCGCCCGCAGTTCGCGGGAGAACACCGCGCCCGCATCGACCAGATCGTGCCCACCTCCGCCGCCGCCGTAGCTCGGCGAGGTCTCACCGAACGGCACCCGCGTCGTGACGACCGCGTGCACCCCAGCAGCCACTGCCTCTCTCACCGCGCGGACGACACGGGCGTTGGTGTTGCCCGAGCCCGTCGCCTCGAGCACGATGCCCGACGCCCCGGCGTCGACGCAGGCATCTATCTGGACGCCGTCGGCACCGGGATACAGCGCGACGATGTCCACGCGGACCCCGGCAATGGGCTTCCACCGCAACGGTTTCGGTCGCGGCATCGCGGCGGATCGGAACGCGTCGAGCTCGGTGGTGTGCTTCTTGATCGCCCCCCGAGCCGGCAGCAACCGCCCGCCGAAGGCGATCAGCACACCGCGCTCGGACCGCGCTGCCGCCACTGCCGCGGCGATATTGCTCGGGCCGTCCGGATCGGGATGGTCGGCGGTGCGCTGCGCCCCGGTGAACACCACCGGACGCTCGTCACCGTGGAACAGATCGACGTAGAGCGCCGACTCCTCCATGGTGTCCGTCCCGTGCAGCACGACCACTCCGATGCAGCCGTCGTTGGCCAGTGCGTCGACCACCGCCGTACGGATGGTGTCGAGATCCGCGAAGTCCAACGCCGAGCTGTCCTTCGACATCACCTCGCGCACCTCGACACCGTCGACGTCGATCCCGAGACCGGCCACCGGCCGAGAGACACCGTGCTCGTCGCGCCTACTGGCAATCGTGCCGCCGGTGGTCAACAACGCGACATGGTCACTCATCGGCGGCCGCCACCTCCCGAATTCTGTTGCGACACAAGTACCAACCGCCGATCAGCATCGGTGCGATGAGCAGGATCGACGCCACCGTCCAGGTACCCACCGGTTTGTCGAAGGCCATCAAAACGAGTACACACGCCAAGAAGCCTAGCGTTGCGTACCCGGTGTACGGGGCGCCGAACAGCTTGAACGCAGGTCGGGTGACCGCGCCGGTCTTGGACAGCGACCAGAACTTGAGCTGACACGCGACTATCACGGCCCACGCGCTGATGATGCCGAGCGCGGCGAGGTTGAGCACGATCTCGAAGGCCTGACTCGGGACCACTGCGTTGAGCACGACGCCGAGCAACGTCACCACCGACGTCAGCGCGATGCCGCCGTACGGCACCCCCGACTTGTTCATCCGGGCCGCGAATTTCGGTGCCGAGCCGGCGACCGCCATCGAGTGCAGAATGCGCCCGGTGGAGTACAGCCCGGCGTTGAGCGAGGACAGCGCTGCCGTGAGGACGACGAGGTTCATGATCGCGTCGGCCCCCTCGACGTCGATGGCACCGAAGAACGTTACGAACGGACTCTCGCCTGCCTGATAACTGGTGTACGGCAACAGCAACGAGAGCAGCAGCACCGATCCGACGTAGAACACGACGATGCGAACGATGACGGTGTTGATCGCCTTGGGGATCACCTTCTCGGGGTTCTGCGTCTCCCCGGCAGCGGTGCCGACCAGCTCGATCGAGGCGTACGCGAACACCACACCCTGGATCACCACGATCGCAGGCAACAGCCCGTTGGGGATCAGTCCCCCGTTGTCGGTCAGCACGCTCAGCCCCGGCTCCTGCCCGTCGATAGGCGTTCCGAAGATGACGAAGTAGGTACCGATCACCAGAAAGGTCACCAGCGCAACAACTTTGATGAGCGCGAACCAGAACTCGAGCTCGCCGAACACCTTGACCGACACCAGGTTCAACCCGAGAACGAGCACCAAGCCCGCTAGCGCGAACACCCACTGGTCGACGTTGCCCAGCGGGGCCCAGTACTTCTTGAAAAAGTTCATGTACAGAGCCACAGCCGTGACGTCCACGACAGCCGTCATCGCCCAGTTCATCCAATACAGCCAACCGGCCGCGAAAGCGACTTTCTCCCCGAAGAATTCGCGTGAGTACGAGACGAACGATCCCGAGGTCGGCCGGTGCATCACCAGTTCGCCCAGTGCGCGCAGGATCAGGAAGGCGAAGAATCCACACAGCGCGTACACCAGTACCAGCGCCGGGCCGGCGTCGCGCAGTCGCCCGCCCGCACCCATGAACAGCCCGGTGCCGATGGCACCGCCGATGGCGATCATCTGAATCTGGCGAGGAGCCAGCTCTTTTCGATAGCCGGGGTCCTCTTCGGTGAAGGCCTTACGGGTATCGACACTCCGATTCTCGGTGCTCATCGCATTACCTCGTCGACGTCTCGGGAGCATCTGCATGCTCGACGGGGGCCACACGCAGGTTCGCGAGGTGCTCGGGACTCAGGAGTCGATCCAACTCGTCCCGGGCCAGCAGCCCCTTCTCGAGGACGAGGTCGACCACATTTCGGCCACTGACCAACGCTTCCTGCGCAATGGCCGTCGATTCCACGTATCCGAGATACGGACTCAGCGCGGTGATCAGGCCGATGGAGTTCTCGACGCGCTCACGCAATAGGTCCACATTGGCGGTGATGCCGTCCACGCAACGATGCGCGACGGTACGGCACGCGGCACTCAGATGCGCCATGCCGTCGGACAGGGATTTGACGATGATCGGCTCGAATGCGTTGAGCTGCAACTGCCCCGCCTCGGCCGCCATCGTGATCGTGACGTCGTGGCCGATCACCTCGTACGCAACCTGATTGAGTACCTCGGGAATGACGGGGTTGACCTTGCCGGGCATGATCGACGAACCCGCTTGCATCGGCGGCAGATTGATCTCGTTGAAGCCTGCCCGCGGACCGGACGACAGCAGCCGGAGGTCGTTGCAGATCTTCGACAGTTTCACCGCGACGCGCTTGAGTACACCGGACAGGTGCACGAACTGTCCCACATCCTGGGTTGCCTCGATCAGATCCGTTGCGGTCACCAGCGGCAGACCGGTGATGGTGCGCAGGTGCGCGACGGCCGATTCGGTGTATCCGGCGGGTGCGTTCAGACCGGTCCCGATCGCGGTGGCTCCGAGGTTGATCTCGTGCACCAGCAGCGCCGCTTCCTCGAGACGCGAGCAGTCCTCGTCGATCATGATGGCGTAGGTGCCGAACTCCTGGCCCAGGGTCATCGGCACCGCGTCCTGTAGCTGCGTGCGACCCATCTTGACGACTGTGGCGAACTCACTTGCTTTGCGACCGAACGAATCTCGCAACACCTTCATCGAGGCGATGAGCTCGTGGACCGCGAAGATGGTCGCGATGTTCACCGACGTCGGATACACGTCGTTGGTGGACTGCGACGCGTTCACGTGCTCGTTGGGATGCAGCATGCTGTAGTCGCCGCGCGGGTGCCCGAGGATTTCCAGAGCACGGTTCGCGATGACCTCGTTGGCGTTCATGTTGGTCGAGGTGCCAGCGCCGCCCTGAATGACGTCGACGACGAACTCCTCGTGCCACTGGCCGTCGAGAATTTCCTGGCACGCCGTGCGGATCGCTTCCCCGCGGGTGGCGTCGAGGATTCCGAGATCCTGATTGGCCGACGCAGCAGCCCACTTGACGGCCGCGAGTCCGCGAACGAGGTGCGCGTTGGTGGAGATCGGACGCCCGGTGATGGGGAAGTTCTCGAGAGCGCGCAGGGTGTGGATCCCCCAATACACACTCGACGGGATGTCACGTTCCCCGAGAAGATCCTTCTCGATGCGGGTATCGACCACGGTGCGCTCCTAGGTGGGGGTGTCCAGCTGTCCGGCTGTCTGACAGGTAGAGTGTGGCGCAGAACACCTCGTCGGTCAACCCCACGCTAGGATCACCCTATGAACCTGTCGGACAGCTGGGCAGTCAGCGCGCCCACGAATGCCCGGATGAGCGCAGCCGAGGCCGTGTTCGCGGACCTTCGCGCGGCTATCGCGTCGGGCGATCTCCCCGTCGGGCAGAAGTTGCCGTCCGAGGCCGCGCTGGCCACCCGGCACAGCGTCAGCCGTTCGGTCATCCGCGAGGCGCTGCGCTCCTGCCACGCCCTCGGACTGACCGAAACCAAAACGGGGCTGGGTACTTTTGTCGTCCGCGATCGGGTCGGGAGCGACCTCGACATCGGCAACTACGCCGCCCGTGAATTGATGGAGGCCCGCCCGCACGTGGAGATCCCCGCGGCCGGTTGGGCTGCGGAGCGCCGGACCGAAGAGGAGCTGACGGTGCTCGCCGGCCTGGCCGACGAGATGCGCTCGGAGGACGACCACGAGGCCTGGGTACTGCTGGACGCGCAGTTCCACACCGCCATCGCGCGCGCGAGCAAGAACCGCGTGTTCGAGTCGATCATCGTCGACATCCGCGACGCGTTGACGCGGCAATCGGAGACCCTCAACCTCGTCGCGCACCGGCAGGAGCAATCCAACGTCGAACACGACGCGATCGTCGACGGCATCCGATCCGGCGAGTACGACGCGGCAGCACGCGCCATGACCGCGCACCTCGATGCCGTCCGCTATGCCGTGGAGTCGCTCGCCGATCGGCCGGATCAGTAGTACTACTAGGCCGGAGTGGAGCCTGCGGAACGACCCCTACTAGGCCGGGAGTGGAGCCTGCGGAACGACCCCTACTAGGCTGGGAGTGGAGCCTGCGGAGCGACCCCCGATAGGCTGCTCCCCGTGACGAAGGTATTGAACTCCCTCCCGGTCGGTGAACGAATTGGCATTGCATTCTCCGGCGGTCTCGACACCTCGGTGGCGGTCGCGTGGATGCGCGAGCACGGCGCGATCCCGTACGCCTACACCGCCGACATCGGCCAGTACGACGAGCCGGATCTGTCCGATGTGCCCGAGCGCGGCCTGGCCTACGGGGCCGAGCAGGCGCGGCTCATCGACTGCCGCGAACCTCTCGTCGAGGAGGGCTTGGCTGCACTGACCTGCGGTGCGTTCCACATCCGCTCGTCGCTGCAGACGTACTTCAACACCACTCCGCTCGGTCGTGCGGTGACCGGCACGATGCTGGTGCGCGCCATGCAGGAAGACGGCGTCTCGATCTGGGGCGACGGATCGACCTACAAGGGCAACGACATCGAGCGGTTCTACCGCTACGGTCTGCTCGCCAATCCGGAGCTGCGGATCTACAAGCCGTGGCTGGACGAGGCATTCGTCGCCGAGCTCGGCGGCCGCCACGAGATGTCGCAGTGGCTCACCCAGCGCACCCTCCCCTACCGTGACTCGGCCGAGAAGGCGTACTCCACCGACGCCAACATCTGGGGTGCCACGCACGAGGCCAAGAGCCTCGAATACCTCGACACGTCCCTCGAGATCGTCAACCCCATCATGGGCGTCCGCTTCTGGGACCCCGAGGTGGAGATCGCCGCCGAGGAAGTCACCGTCGAGTTCGAGCGCGGCCGCCCGGTCCGCATCAACGGCAAAAGCTTCGACAGCGCCGTCGACCTCGTCATGGAGGCCAACTCCATCGGCGGACGCCACGGACTCGGCATGAGCGACCAGATCGAGAACCGCATCATCGAAGCCAAGAGCCGCGGCATCTACGAGGCCCCGGGCATGGCGCTGCTGCACATCACCTACGAGCGACTCGTAAACGCCGTCCACAACGAGGACACTGTCGCGTCGTACCACAACGAGGGCCGACGACTCGGACGCCTGCTGTACGAGGGACGCTGGTTCGACCCGCAGGCACTGATGCTGCGCGAGGGCCTGCAGCGCTGGGTCGGCAACGTCGTCAGCGGCAGCGTGACACTGCGTCTGCGCCGCGGCCAGGACTTCACGATCGTCGACACCCAGGGCAGCAACTTCAGCTACCACCCCGAGAAGCTGTCGATGGAACGCAGCCAGGGCCAGGCGTTCTTCCCCGGCGACCGCATCGGACAGTTGACGATGCGCAATCTCGACATCGCCGATTCACGCAGCAAACTCGAGCAGTACGCCGCCCAGAATCAGCTCACCGCCTGGGGCGACCTGATCGGCGAACTGCCCGCAGGCGGAGCCGACGCCATCGCCGCGAGCAGCCCCGGCAGTGCGGTGGACTCCTCGGCACTCGACCACGCCGCCATCGAGTCCGGCACCGACTGAAGCTGGCTGCCGAACTCGAAGTTATGGACGGATTTCCGCCGATTTCCGTCCATAACTTCGAGTTCGGCTACTCCTCATGTTCCGTCAAGCCCTCATGCTCGTCTCGTTCGGCCCACTCGAGTAACTCGTCGATGACGAACACTGCATCGTCGATGCCCGCGTGCAGATCACCCAATTCGGCAAATCTGGCCGGCACCGTGAACATCGTGAACTCGCGCGGATCGACGTCGGCAACCTCGTCCCAGGAGATCGGCGTCGACACCGTCGCCTGCTGATTTCCCCGCACCGAATACGCGCTGGCGATGGTGTGATCACGGGCATTCTGGTTGTAGTCCACGAACAGTTTCGCCGGATCACGATCCTTGCGCCACCACGTGGTGGTGACGTCCTCCGGTGCGCGACGCTCCACTTCACGCGCGAAAGCCAGTGCGGCCCTTCGCAAGTCCTTGAATCCGTGGGCCGGGTCGATCCGAACGTAGATGTGCAGACCATGACCGCCCGATGTCTTGGGCCAGCCGACGGCACCGAGATCTCCCAGGACTTCCTGCACCACCCCGGCGACGCGTCGTACTCGGTCGAAGGGGCAGTCGGGCATCGGGTCGAGGTCGATGCGCCACTCGTCGGGCATCTCGACGTCGGCGCGGCGGCTGTTCCACGGATGAAACTCGACGGTCGACATCTGCACCGCCCAGGCCACGTGCGCCAGTTCCGTCACGCACAGCTCGTCCGCGGTGCGGTTGTAGCGGGGAAACGTCACCTGCACGGTCTCGAGCCACGGCGGCGCGCCGTTGGGCACGCGCTTCTGGTGCACCTTGTCACCGGCGAGGCCCTTCGGAAAGCGGTGCATCATGCACGGACGTTCCCGCAGTGCGCGCACGATGCCGTCGCCCACGCTCAGGTAGTAGTTCACCAAATCCAGCTTGGTGGCACCGCTCTCGGGGAAATACACCCGATCGGGATTGGAGATGCGGACGATGCGGTCGCCCACCGGTATCTCGATCGATGGTGAGCTACTGGCCATGAGATCGAGGGTATGCGATCAAGAACGTCGCTGTTCAGGAACGAAGCGTGATGCCGTATCGATCTCTCTTGCGGTAGATCGTCGCTCGGCTCATGCCAAGTTCCTCGGCCGCCTCGTTCATGGTGATGCCGGGGCGGGAGAGCACGCGGATCATCTCGTCTCGCTCGAAGGTCTCGATGCGGGTGAGCCGATGACTGGTGCGCGAGAGCACCTCGGGCGGCAGATGGTGGACTCCGATGACGTCGGCGCGGACGGCCGCCTTGTGCATCACCGTGGCCAACTCGCCGACGTTGCCCGGCCACGGATGTTCCCGCAGCGCTCGCTCGGCAGCAGCGGTGAGCGTGACCTGTCGGCCGCGCACCCGCCCGGCCAGATGCAGGGCGAGCGGGGCGATGTCGTCGGGCCTGTTTCGTAGCGGTGGTACCTCGACCACGGTGCGCAGCAGTCCCGCGAGTGCCGGCGGAACGTCGTCGTAGTTCGACGCCGTGACGGTGACGGGTACCCCGTGGCCGGCGCGACGGATCAGTTCGGCGAGGGCATCGGCCGCACGGGCGGGAAGCCTGTCGACATCCCGGATGATCACTGCCGTATCGGGTTTCGGCAGCTCGGGTGTCCAGAGGTCGAGCCACGCCTCGACGTCCCAGGCGGCCGGTGCTCCGGCACTGAGGATGCGGCCGCGCGGGCGTGCTGCGCGCAGTGCGCGAGCGAGCACGGTGGCCCGGCCCGATCCTGGCTCACCGACCATGAGAACCGAACCATGTTCGGCCAGAGCAGCTTCCGCAGACCCGAGTGCGCTACGCCAACCTGGGGAAAGATCGTCGAGGATGCCCGATCCCGGCCCACTGTGCGCGGTCTCGACCCGGAACACCTCACCGCGCGGGGCCCGCCGCGGATGCTGACCCTGCGATCGCGCAAGCATCATCGCCGAGGTGTTCCCCGCAGCCGACTGTGCAAGGGCCAGAAGCAGATCCGACGACGACTCCGACCAGGTGGTCAGATTGACGCAGCCCTCCACTCGGCCGGTGAGGGGATCGAGGACCGGTGCCGCCGCGCACGTGTACCCGGCGAGCGGGAGCGAATAGTGTTCGTCCGCCCTCACCACCGCGGGCACCTGATCCGCCAGCGCCAGCGCGAGGCCGTTGGTACCGGCCTGGTCCTCCGCATACGAGAAGCCGGGTGCCAGATGCACGCGGTCGAGCGCAGCCAGCAGTTCGCGATCGGCGCTGACGCGGTCCAACACGAGACCATCGGCATCGGTGAGCATCATCGACACCGGTTCGTTCGCCAACGTGTCACGCAACCCGTTCAGTACCTCGCGGCCGCATCGGTAGAACAGGGACTCGTCGTCGTGGGTTCCCGAGAACACCGGAGCAACCTCGTCGAGCGACACCCCGTACCGCTGGCTACGGTGCCACGACGCGAGGAGTCGATGCGAGACGGCAGCGAGGGGCTCCGAATGGAGTCGGGCCCGCGAGAGACCCCCGGTATCTGCCATGTGATCCAGGTTACATTCGCGAGTCGCCATCATTGCCGGTGCAGCGTCTCGAATTGAGACGCCGAAGCCGACACGGCGGCTCCGTGCGGACCTACCGTCGTTCCCACAACGACGTGACGCACGTCACGTATGGCACCACTCGGGAGGCACACCGCATGTACACCAAGAACGGCGAGAATTTCTTCATCGTCGACGCCCACGTCGCTCTGTGGGATGCGCGGGAGCAGAACCAGCGCAACATCCACGGCAAGCAGTTCATCGACTGCTTCTACGACTACCACCGCAACCTTTCGCCCGAGAGCGAGCTGTGGACGTACGACGAGTACCTCTACCAGGGCGGCGAGCGGTTGATGCACGACCTGTTCGAGATCGGATACGTCGATCACGCCATTTTCCAGCCCGCCCACCTCGGCGAGTTCTACAAGACCGGCTTCGGCCAGACCGAGGAGGCCTCTGCACTCGCGGCAGCTCACCCGGACAAGCTGACCTACAACCACCACTTCGACCCGCGCAACGGCGAACGCGGCCTCGACCAACTGCGCGCGGACGCGGAGCGCTTCGGGCTGAAGGGCGTCAAGCTGTACACCGCCGAGTGGCACGGCGATTCCCGCGGCTACAAGCTCGACGACGACTGGACGCGGCGCTACCTCGAGGTGTGCCGCGAAGTCGGCATCAAGAACATCCACGTGCACAAGGGGCCCACCATCCGTCCGCTCGATCGCGATGCGTTCGACGTTGCGGACGTCGACCATGTGGCCACCGACTTCACCGATCTGAACTTCGTCGTCGAACACTGCGGCTTGCCTCGACTCGAGGACTTCTGCTGGATCGCCACCCAGGAGCCCAACGTGTATGCCGGCCTCGCCGTTGCCATTCCGTTCATGCACACGCGCCCGAAGTACTTCGGTCAGATCATGGGTGAACTGCTGTACTGGCTCGGCGAGGACCGCATCTTCTTCTCTTCCGACTACGCGCTGTGGACACCCAAGTGGCTGGTCGAAGGGTTCGTCGACTTCCAGATCCACGAGTCCCTCGACGAATACGCACCCATCACGCTCGAGCAGAAGAAGAAGGTGCTCGGACTCAACGCCGCCAAGCTCTACGACATCCCGGTGCCGGCAGAACTGCAGCTGCCCGACGCCGACGAGACCGAGACCGGGCCGCGTCAACCCGAACGCGCCGACCTCGCGGCGGTGTGAGATGACGACCGCTACGACTACCAGGAAGGACGAGGCGTACGCCGCCCTCGGCGTCGTCCTGGATCCCGAATTGGACGAGCCCATCACTGATCTCGGGTTCGTGCGATCTCTCCAGGTCGACGACGGGACAGTGCACGTTCATCTTCGACTGCCGACGTCGTTCTGTTCGCCGAACTTCGCGTATCTGATGGCGGGAGACTCCAAGGATGTGCTGACGGCGTTGCCGTGGACCGAGCGGGTGCTGGTCGAACTCGACGATCACCACGACTCGGACAAGATCAACGCCGGCCTCGCGGCCGACGCCGGCTACCGGGGCACTTTCGGGCACGAGGCCGAAGAGGATCTCGAGGAATTACGCGCGACGTTCCGCCGCAAGGCGTATGTGGCGGCGATGGAACGGTCGCTCATGGCATGGTTGCGCGTCAATCCCGACTCGACCGAGAACGACTTGGCCGCAGTTGTTCTCGGAGACCTTCCGGATGATCGCACCTCGACCGCCCTGCTCAGTCGCCGCGAGGCACTCGGCCTGAGGGTCGACCCGGCCGCTCCGGCACTGGTCGACCATGCGGGTCGGCCGCACACCGGTGACCTGACGATGGTGATGCGGCGCGCCCGCGCCACCCGCGTCTCGATCGACGGCAACGCGCACTTCTGCCGCGGATTGCTGCAGACCCGCTACCCGGGGTCGGAGGAGCAGCAAGTTCCGCGCGTGGAAGGCGCGTTCATCCCTCTCACCACTCTCACCGTCCAGCACAGCACTACACAGGAGCAGTCACGATGAGCACGATGCGCGCAGTCCAGGTGGTCGGGTACCACAAGAATCTGGAGATGACCGAGGTTCCGATTCCTGAAGTACAGGGCCCACTCGACGTCATCGTCAAGATCGGCGGCGCAGGAGTGTGCCGCACCGATCTGCACATCCTCGAAGGCCAATGGGCCGAGAAGTCCGGCGTCACACTGCCGTACACGATCGGGCACGAGAACGCCGGATGGGTCCACGCGGTCGGCTCCGCCGTCACCAACGTCCGAGAGGGCGACAAGGTGATACTGCATCCGTTGGTCACGTGCGGACTGTGCCGGGCGTGTCGATCCGGAGACGACGTCCATTGCGAGACGAGCGATTTCCCCGGCATCGACACCAACGGTGGATACGCGGACTACCTTCGGACCAACGCCAGAACCGTCGTCAAGATCGACGATTCACTCGAACCGTCCGCCGTGGCCGCGCTGGCCGATGCCGGTCTGACGGCGTATCACGCGGCGGCGAAGGCGGCCAGGCGTCTGACTCCACGCGACAAGTGCGTCGTCATCGGAGCAGGCGGCCTGGGCCACATCGGTATTCAGGTACTCGAGGCGCTGTCCCCGGCCGAGTTGATCGTCATCGACCGCAACGCCGATGCCGTGAAGCTGGCGCTCACCCTGGGCGCAGATCACGCGGTGGTCGCCGACGGTACCCAGGTCGATCAGGTCATGGAACTCACCGGCGGATTCGGCGCCGAGGTGGTACTCGACTTCGTCGGCGAAAATGGCTCCACCGCAGAGGGATTGGCGATGACCAGACGGGCCGGTGACTATCAGGTGATCGGCTACGGCGAGAACGTCGACGTGCCGACCATCGACCTGGTGTCGGCGGAGAAGAACATCGTCGGCAACCTCGTCGGGTCCTACAACGACCTGTGCGATCTGATGTCTCTCGCCGCGCGCGGTGCCGTGAACCTGCATACGCAGACCTACGCACTGGACGACTTTCAGAGTGCCATCGACGACCTCGACAACGGACGGGTTCGCGGCCGCGCGATTCTCGTACCCTGAAATCGGGTAGTAACCACCGACACAACCCCAACAACGAGGAGCAACGTTGATCTTCATCACCGCCAAGTTCAAGGTCAAGCCCGAGTACGCCGACAACTGGCCCGAGATCTCACGCGACTTCACCGAGGCATGCCAGGCCGAGGAGGGATGCCTCTGGTACTTCTGGTCGCGCACCCTCGACGACCCCACCGAGTACGTCCTGGTGGAGGCATTCAAGGATCCCGATGCCGGTGCCGCCCATGTGAATTCGGATCACTTCAAGCAAGCCCAGAAGGACCTCCCGCCATACCTGCAGGAGACACCGAAGATCATCAGCCAAGAGGTGGACGGCACCGACTGGAACGAACTGGGCGAGCTCGCGGTCGACTAGTTCGAGTCGCGATCCCGGACCACCTGCCCCAGAGTCACGATCGCGTCGGCGAACTGTCCAGGCAACTCCTGAGGCGGGTTGTGGCCGCAATCGACCTGACGAACGTCGATCAGGTCGGTGAAGTGCGCCGTGTGGTCCGGGCTGCCGTACAGCGAGGCGACGGTGTCCTCGGTCGGATCGATCACGACCGTGGGCACCGTGATCCTCGGCTGCTGTGTCAGCAACTCCTGCGTTGCTGCATAGGCCGGTTCCCCGGGCTCGATGCCGTATCGGTGCCGGTAGGAGTGCACGGACACGTCCACGAAGTCGGAGTTGTCGAACGAGGGTGCGGTGGCCGCGAACTCGGAGTCACCGAACCGCCAGGTGGGCGACCAATCCGTCCACAGAGTCTGTGCGATCTCTGCGCGGTAGGCCGCCAGCCCGGCCCGGCCTCGCTCGGAGTGCAGGTAGTACTGGTACCAGTACCGCTTCTCGAGGTGTGGCAGCACCGGCGTGGATACCGCCGCGTCGATGTCCTGTACGAGGTACCCGGACACGCTCACTAGACCGGATACCAACTCCGGCCACACCGCGGCGACGACGCAGGCAGCTCGCCCACCCCAGTCGTAGCCGGCGACGATGGGCTTGTTCAGGTCCAGCGCGATGATCAGCTCGCGGAGATCGTGGCCGATTGCGGCCTGCTCACCGGAGCGCATCGTGTCGGCGTCGTCGAACCGGGTCGGTCCGAAGCCGCGTAGGTACGGCACCACCACGTCGTGACCGGATTCGGCGAGCAGCCTGGCGACGTCGTCGTAGGACCTGGTGTCGTAAGGAAACCCGTGCAGCAGCACCACTGCGCGGCCGGACGGATCACCGAAGCGGTCGAAGGCGATGTCCAGCACCCCTGCGCGAATCATCATGGGTCCATGCTCGCATTGCGATGGCGGACTGCGCCGACGGTCAACTGCTCAGCACGTCCCGCATGCCGGGAGCGAGGACATCGGACAGGTCGGTCCACGGGACTGTGATCGTGATGAGGCCGATGCCATAGGCCCCCGCCTGGTAGTCACCGAAGTGAATGTTCATCCCCTCCGGTGATGCCGTCCAGTTGCCGAAGTTGGCTACCGTCGGCTCGATTCCCGAGCGCTCGAAGCTCTCGCCTGCCCTGGTGGTCGGAAGGATCTTCGCTGCTTGATCCGACAACCGGGCAAGGCCTGCGTCGAGATCGGTGAAGGCATCGCCGAGGGAGATCGGTTGCGCGGTGTCGGCGTCGATCGTGACGGTCGCAAGCAGTGAATTACCGTGCGCTCCAGGCGGCACGGCGATCCAATCGGTGATCTGTTCGGCACTGATCACGCGCCGGCCGACGTAGGTCGCACCTGTCGAGTAGCCGTCGCTGAGAGCGAAGTCGTATCCGTAGTCGCGGTCGATCTGATCTTGCAGCGCAGCGCGCATCGACTCGTTGAACTCCGCCGTCACGGCGGGATCCCCACCACTGAGCTGCGGAATGGCGACATCGTAGGTTGCATATTGCGTGGATCCGGTGACCCGAGTGCTGCCGACGACGTACGACTCGGTGGCATTGGAGGTAGTGGGCGGAGTTGTACTCGTCGGCTCGGCGCGCTGAGTGGTGACTGTGACATCGGTAGTCGTCGGTGCGGACGCGGGCGTGGCGGTTCCAGAGTTGGAACAACCCGCTAGGGCCGCTGTCACGGCCAATACGGCGGCCAACGAGCGAATACGAGTCATGACCGACCCTAACCACTGCGCGGCGCCTCACTCAATAGGAACTGGCTGCGGAATACCGACTCCGCAGCTAGCGTCGAAAAGTCAGGTTCGTGTCGACCGGCCACGTTTCGAAGGGAGTTCGATGAGAACGAGGGGCATCATCACCAATCTGCGCGTGCCGAACGTGGACGCGGCCAAGTCGTTCTACTCCGAGTTTCTCGGTCTGCGTTCGGAGGAGTTCGATATGGGGTGGGTTGCGCGGCTGACGTCGCCCGATCGCCCGGTCAGCGTTCAGCTGGTTACCCGCGACGAGAGCGCACCGGAGGATTCTGTGATGTCGGTGCACACCGACGATGTCGAGGGCGCGTACGCCGAAGCGCAGAAGCTCGGCTACGAGATCGTGTATCCGTTGACCACCGAGCCGTGGGGCGTACGCCGCTTCTTCGTTCGCGCTCCCGACGGCAACGTCATCAACATCGCGTATCACCGGGACTGACTGCTTCGGAATCGGGTGCAGCTGACCGCGCTGAGCGCGGCTCATTGCACCCGATTCGAAGCCCCGCAGCACGAAAAAGCCCGACCCCCTCGAAAGGGAGTCGGGCTTTTTCAGCGTAGGGGCTGGACTCAGAAGTCCATGCCGCCCATGCCACCGGTCGGATCGCCGGCGGGCGCTCCGGCCTTCTCGGGCTTGTCGGCGACGACGGCCTCGGTGGTGAGGAACAGAGCCGCGATGGACGCTGCGTTCTGCAGTGCCGAGCGGGTGACCTTGACCGGGTCGTTGATGCCTGCAGCGAGCAGGTCCTCGTACTCGTTGGTCGCGGCGTTGAGGCCGTGACCGGCGGGCAGGTTGGCAACCTTGTCCGCAACGACGCCGGGCTCGAGGCCTGCGTTGAATGCGATCTGCTTGAGCGGGGCGGACAGCGCGACGCGAACGATGTTCACGCCGGTTGCCTCGTCACCGTCGAGCTTGAGGTTGTCGAGTGCGGGCGCAGCCTGGAGCAGTGCCACGCCGCCACCGGCGACGATGCCTTCTTCGACGGCTGCCTTGGCGTTACGCACGGCATCTTCGATGCGGTGCTTGCGCTCCTTGAGCTCGACCTCGGTTGCCGCTCCGGCCTTGATGACTGCAACGCCGCCGGCCAGCTTGGCCAGGCGCTCCTGCAGCTTCTCGCGGTCGTAGTCGGAATCGGAGTTCTCGATCTCGGCGCGGATCTGGTTGACGCGACCGGCGATGGCGTCGGAATCTCCCGAGCCCTCGACGATGGTGGTCTCGTCCTTGGTGATGACGACCTTGCGTGCCTGACCGAGCAGCTCGAGTCCGGCGGTCTCCAAGGAGAGGCCGACCTCTTCGCTGATGACCTCGCCACCGGTGAGGATGGCGATGTCGGCGAGCTGCGCCTTGCGACGGTCACCGAATCCGGGAGCCTTGACGGCGACGGACTTGAAGGTGCCACGGATCTTGTTCACCACGAGGGTGGAGAGAGCTTCGCCCTCGACGTCCTCGGCGATGATGACGAGCGGCTTACCGGACTGGATGACCTTCTCCAGCAGCGGCAGCAGGTCCTTGACGGTGCTGATCTTGGAGCTGACGAGCAGGATGTACGCGTCTTCGAGGACGGCTTCCTGGCGCTCTGCATCGGTGGCGAAGTACGCCGAGATGTAGCCCTTGTCGAAGCGCATGCCCTCGGTGAGCTCGAGCTGCAGGCCGAAGGTGTTGGACTCCTCGACCGTGATGACGCCTTCCTTGCCGACCTTGTCCATTGCCTCGGCGATGAGCTCGCCGATGGACGGGTCGCCTGCGGAGATGCCAGCGGTAGCAGCGATCTGCTCCTTGGTGTCGATCTCCTTGGCGGACGCGAGCAGCGACTCGGTGACGGCTGCAACAGCCTTCTCGATGCCGCGCTTGAGGCCGAGCGGGTTCGCGCCGGCTGCGACGTTGCGCAGGCCTTCACGGACGAGTGCCTGGGCGAGAACGGTGGCGGTGGTGGTGCCGTCGCCTGCGACGTCGTCGGTCTTCTTGGCGACCTCCTTGACGAGCTCGGCACCGATCTTCTCGTAGGGATCTTCGAGCTCGATCTCCTTGGCGATGGAAACACCATCGTTGGTGATCGTGGGAGCTCCCCACTTCTTCTCGAGTACGACGTTGCGACCCTTGGGGCCCAACGTCACCTTTACTGCGTCGGCGAGGGCATTGAGGCCTCGCTCGAGGCCACGGCGTGCCTCTTCGTCGAACGCGATGATCTTGGCCATTGCGAAGTGATCCTCCGGATTGGGGGTGACACATTGCTGGCCGAGCTCGGTGCCCGCGACGGACGACCAGGGGTGTCGTTGATTCCCCGGCCTCACCGTGTCCCGACCTGGCACTCACGTGTCGAGAGTGCCAACTGCATTTCTAGCACTCGCCCATGGCGAGTGCAAGGTCGTCCGCCATCGGCGAACCGCCGCACCCCCATGCCCGACGCCACCGCGCGGCGAAAGTCGCGAGCGGATGCTCGGTCGAGCCGTCGTTCGTGACGCACTGTTCACACCCGTACGCATTGTTGACATCCGAATGCAGTGCATCGAACCCTCGACACCAATACCGTTGAGCAACAACAGCTTCGACGTCAAAAAATTCGGACGAAACCCCACAAATCCGACAGCAAGGATCGAAACATGTCCGATACGGTCGACACCTCGTACGACAACTCGGCGATGGACCACGAGGAAGAGGGCTATCACAAGGGCCTCAAACCTCGGCAGTTGCAGATGATCGCGATCGGCGGTGCGATCGGCACCGGCCTGTTCCTCGGCGCAGGTGGACGCCTCGCCAGCGCCGGGCCCGGCCTCTTCCTCGCCTATGCCCTCTGCGGCATCTTCGTCTTCTTCATCCTGCGCGCACTCGGCGAGCTGGTGCTGCATCGCCCGTCCTCGGGCAGCTTCGTCTCGTACGCGCGCGAGTTCTTCGGCGAGAAGGCAGCGTTCGTCGCGGGCTGGATGTACTTCTTGAACTGGGCGATGACGGCCATCGTGGACGTCACTGCCATCGCGACGTACATGCATTACTGGGGCAGCTTCGAGGTGATTCCACAGTGGGTCATCGCCTTGATCGCGCTGGTCATCGTCATGAGTCTGAACCTCGTCTCGGTCAAGTGGTTCGGTGAGATGGAATTCTGGGCAGCAATCATCAAGGTCATCGCGTTGGTGACGTTCCTGATCGTGGGCGTGGTGTTCCTCGCGGGTCGCATCCCCGTCGGTACCCAGATGCCGGGCATCAGTCTCATCACCGACAACGGCGGCCTGTTCCCATCGGGTGCGTGGCCGCTGGTCATCGTCATCTCCGGCGTCGTGTTCGCCTATGCCGCAGTCGAATTGGTCGGTACGGCCGCCGGCGAGACCGAGAACCCGGAGAAGATCATGCCGCGGGCGATCAACTCGGTCATCGCCCGTATCGCACTGTTCTACGTCGGTTCGCTGGTGCTGCTCGCCCTGCTGATGCCGTACACCGCGTACCAGTCCGGCACCTCGCCGTTCGTCACGTTCTTCTCGAGCATCGGCCTCGGCGGCGCGGGCACCATCATGAACATCGTCGTGCTCACGGCGGCCCTGTCCAGCCTCAATGCCGGGCTGTACTCGACGGGCCGCATCCTGCGGTCGATGGCGATGAACGGCAGCGCGCCGGAGTTCACCAAGAAGATGACCAAGGGCGGAGTTCCGTTCGGCGGCATCCTGCTCACCTGTTTCATCACACTGTTCGGTGTGGCGCTCAACGCCGTCGCCCCTGGCGAGGCGTTCGAGATCGTGTTGAACATGTCCGCACTGGGCATCATCGCCAGCTGGGCCACCATCGTGCTGTGCCAGATCCAGTTGTTCCGTTGGTCGAAGAAGGGCATCGTGGAGCGGCCCAAGTTCCGCCTCTTCGGGGCGCCGTACACCAGCTACGCGACGCTGGTGTTCCTGTTCGGCGTGCTGGTGCTGATGGCCTTCGACGCCCCGATCGGCTCGTGGACCATCGCCACCCTGGTCGTCATCGTCCCGGCACTGATCGGTGGCTGGTTCCTGGTGCGCACCAAGGTGCTCACCGTCGCCGAGGAACGACTCGGGTACACCGGCCAATACCCGGTTGTGGCCAATCGCCCGACCGAACCGGAGGAGTAGCGATCTCGCGTGGCGGGGCTCGCAGGCACGGGCCCTGTCACGTGGATTTCAGCCAACGAGAGCGAGTGAACGGCGACCGTCGCGGCGGCGGTTCCGGAACTCCGGCTGTCACTGCCGCCGCCACCGCGTCGCTGAGCTCGGCGCAGGTTCGGAAGCGATCCGACGGATCCTTCGCCAACGCCCTCGCGACCACCGCGTCGAGCCCCCGCGGCAACGAGCGTCGACGACGCGTCACCGACGGCGGCTCGGAAGTGAGATGTGCAGCAGTGATGGCCAACGGCGTGGCCAGTGGATACGGCGTCCGGCCGGTCGCCAGTTCGACGAGCGTCGCCCCCAGTCCGTAGACGTCGGTCTGCGCACTCGGCACTCCCCCACGGAGCAGCTCCGGTGCCGCATACGGGATGGATGCCATCACCGTCCCACCCGCAGCGAGCGGAGTCGAATCACCCAGCAGGCGTGCAATTCCCCAGTCGGACAACAACACCTGCTCGTAGCCGTCGAATCGCTCGGTGGAGATGAGAATGTTCGCCGGCTTGACGTCCCGATGCACGACGCCCTGCGAGTGGGCGTAGTCGAGTCCCTTGGCCACCTCGGCGACGATGCGCGCCACCCGGGAGACGTCGAGTGCGATCTGTCCGCGGGCAACGAGCCGCGCGGCGCTGTAGCCGTCCACGTAGTGCATGGACATCCACAGCCGGTGCTCGAACTCACCGTGTTCGTGCACCGACACGATGTTCGGGTGCACCAGCCGTGCGGCGACGGCCGCTTCCATCCGAAACTTGTTGCGCAGCCTCGGGGATCGCGACGCGTGCCGGTCCAGAATCTTGAGAGCCTCTAGCCGATCGTGGCCGCGCCCGAGAACCAGGTACACCTCGCTCATACCGCCGACCCCGAGACGTCGCTGAATCCGAAAACCCGCGAACTCCGAACCCGACTGCACTCGACTGGTCACCGAATGACCTGCTGCACAGCATTGTTCACGCCGCGAAATGCAAGGGGTGATACAACCGGACACGTCCGCAGCATCGGCAGAACTGTAGTCCGTTCGGCTGCTCGGGGCGACTCGACGGAAACCGCACGCATGCCTGTTTCCCAGTTCGGCAGCCCTCACGAGTTTCGCCACCAGCGCCGATGTCGTTTATGGTGATAGCCGGTACTTGACCGAAACAAGAGAAGAAGAACGGCAAACCGATAGTGGTCAGCCGATTGCGGTGACTCGAGTTGTAAGGAAGTCAAGTAAGTGAAAGCAATAAAGGAAGCCTGGGGAGGCCTGCTCAAGCCGGTCTTCATCCCAGCATCGATCATCATCTTCGTCATGATCGCCTTCTCCGTGATCTACGCGAGCACGGCGGCAGATTCGTTCGACAAGCTCAACAAGGCCATCACGGCAGGCGTCGGCTGGTGGTACATCCTCGCCGCGACCGGTTTCGTGCTGTTCGCCCTGTACTGCGGATTGAGCCGAGTCGGCAACATCCGCCTCGGCCGCGACGACGAGAAGCCCGAGTTCGGCGTCCTCTCGTGGTTCGCCATGCTGTTCTCCGCGGGCATGGGCATCGGCCTGGTGTTCTACGGCGTTGCCGAGCCGCTCTCGCACTACGTGACGCCCCCCGAGGCCGGTGGCCTCCCCGGCAGCACCGACCCGGCTGCGCGCCAGGCCATGGAGCTCACGCTGTTCCACTGGGGCCTGCACGCCTGGGCGATCTACGTCGTAGTCGGCCTCGGCATGGCGTACATGACGTACCGCAAGGGGCGCCCGCTGACCGTCCGCTGGCTGCTCGAACCGTTACTCGGCCGCAAGCGCATCGAGGGCCCGATCGGTCACACCATCGACACCGTCGCGATCGTGGGCACCCTGTTCGGTGTTGCGACCTCACTCGGATTCGGCGTCCAACAGATCTCCGCGGGTCTCGAGTTCCTGGGCTGGGTCGAGACCACCAACCTGTTCGTGATCGTGCTCATCGCAGTGATCACCGGCATCGCCACCTTCTCCGTGGTCAGTGGCGTGTCCAAGGGACTCAAGTGGCTCTCGAACATCAACATGGGACTGGCGGCCTCGCTCGCGCTGTTCGTGCTGCTCCTCGGTCCGACGCTGTTCCTGATGCAGTCCTGGGTTCAGAACCTCGGCGGCTACGTTCAAGCCCTGCCCGAGCTGTCCCTGCGCACCTCCCCCTTCTCCGACGACGGATGGGCCGGCGGGTGGACCATCTTCTACTGGGGTTGGTGGATGAGCTGGGCACCGTTCGTCGGCATGTTCATCGCACGCATCTCGCGTGGACGCACCATCCGTGAATTCGTATTCGGCGTGCTGCTGGCACCGACCATCGTGGGATCGCTGTGGTTCACCATCTTCGGCGACACCGGCATCCTGCGTCAGCGCAACGACGGCGATCTGCTCGACGCCGAAGGAGCGGTGAACAACAACACCAGCCTGTTCCAGGTACTCGATGGCCTGCCCATCGCCGTCCTCACCAGCGTCATCGCCATCGCGGTGATCGTGTTCTTCTTCGTGACGTCCTCGGACTCGGGATCGCTGGTTATCGACATCCTCGCGACCGGCGGCGAGCTGGAAACCCCGAAGATCACGCGCGTCTACTGGGCCGTTCTTCAGGGCGTGGCGGCAGCCGTCTTGCTCCTGGTCGGTGGAACCAGTTCTCTGACTGCGTTGCAGACGATGTCGATCGCGACAGCGGTGCCGTTCTCGATCGTGCTGGTGCTGGCGTGTGTGTCGATGCTCAAGGCGTTCCGCTACGACGTCGCTACGACCCCGCGTTATCTACGAGTGACCGCGACGCCGGACGTCACGGAGGACCAGCCCGAGGCACCGACGCCCCAGGCTGAGCGCAAGCGGGCAACCGCCGGGATTTCGTCGACGTTCTCCGGTCTGACACCGTCCAAATCGGGGCTTACACCCCCGCTCACCGACGGAAGCGTCGTACTCGCGGTGCACGAGGTGCCCACCGAGCAACTCGAGATTCATCCGGAGACGGGCGCAGTGGAGTACTCCGGCGACAATGCTCCGGTCGATCCCTTGGGCGGCGAGGTCTTCGACACTCAGGAGTTCGCGGACTCCGCCGAAGGACACAACCAGAACAACCACTCCAGCTGATCCGACTCGACCACTTCTGGCCCTCGCGAATCTCTCGCGGGGGTCAGAGGTTGTTCGAAGCCCATTCCGTGAGCGCGCGCAGTGACGGCAGCAGCGCCTCACCGGCCGGCGTCAGGCTGTACTCCACGGAGATCGGCGGCCCGTCGCCGACGGTGCGCGCCACCAGGCCTGCTTTCCCGAGTTCTCCGAGACGTTCCGACAACACCGAGTCACTGATGCCACCGACGGCACGGCGCAGGTCGGAGAACCCCATCGGTCCGTTCATCAGCGTCGCAAGAAGAATTCCGTTCCACCTCTTGCCGAGAAAGCCGAAGGCTTTGGCCAGCGCTCCGTCGCAGGCACGCGGTGGGTGAGGCTCTCCGTTGACTGCCATGGCTCCACCTTACCGAGGGTGCTACAGTCCGCCTTGCTGCTTCTGAATTGCTAGTGGCCTCAGAAATGAAAGCAGGGCTCATGTTCATCGCAACCGCCGTCGTCTCGGTCGTGCTCGCCGTCGCACTCACGTTCTCCGCCATCGGGAAACTGACGAAGAATCCCTCCGTCGTCCCCATGCTCGAGCAGGTCGGCGTGCCGGCAAACAGGATTCCCTGGCTCGCATATGCGGAACTACTCGGTGCCGTCGGTCTCCTGGTGGGTCTCTACCTCTGGCCCATCGGCGTCGCAGCCGCCGTCGGTGTCGTTCTCTACTTCGTCGGAGCAGTCGTCGCCCACGTGCGGATCAAGGACAAGGACTTCGCTCCGGCCGCAGGGCTGGCCGTCTTCGCCGTCGTCGCGCTGGTGCTACGGGTGCTCAGCGCCTGACCAGTCGTAGTCCATCTGGCCCGCGGTGGCGAGAGCGTGGTCCGCGCCCGTCCACCGTGCGACCAGATGCAGGGCCAGATCCAGACCGGCGCTGATCCCGGCGGACGTCGCCAGATCGCCGTGGTCGGTGTACCGAACACCCTCGTGCACCACCAGCGCAGGCCAGTTCTTCCGCAGCAGTTCCAGATCTTCCCAGTGTGTGGTGACCGGCCGCTCGTCGAGCAGTCCCGCAGCCGCCAGCACGAACGCACCGGTGCATACCGACGCCACCAACTCGGCACCGGGCCGAAGTCGCTGCAACCACTGCAGCACCCGGTCGTCCGTCGACACCGCGTCGACCACTCCGCCAGGAACCACGACGACGTCGTATCCCCTCGGATCGTCGATCGTGGTGTCGACGCCGATCCTCATCCCGCCCCTCGCGGCGACAGCTCGATCATCGATCCCGACGAGTGTCACCTCGAAAGGTGTTGCGCTCCCCGCACGTTCGGCCACTCGATTGGCAACCGAGAACACCTCGAACGGACCGCACGCGTCGAGCACCTCGACGTCGTCGAACAAGAGAATTGCAACGCTTCTTTTCATATTCCGGCCTTCAGCTACTCGTGGTCGACACGATGACGGGCACCATCACCGCGGCCATCACCGCAGCGTTCACATCCGAGACGGCCTTGCGCACAGCCGCGCCTGCCCACTCGCCCTCGGCGATCTGCTTCGCCCTCTGTTTCAGCAACTTCTTGTCCGCGTCCACGATCACCTTGTGCGTCAGGTCCACCGCCGAGATCAGCGAGATCAACGCAGCCGAATGCGGCGACGGCGTCCTACCGTCGACCAGCGCGCCGCGCACGGCATCTCGCAGGGCCTTCTCGTGCGAGGTGTCGCGAGCAGGCCACGTCGTGGTCGGGAACAAGCCCCACACCTTGTCCTTCTGCTCGGTGACGAGGTCCACCGCGATCAAGGTCATGACGCGAGGTTACCCAGTATGTACCGGTAGTTGTGAGCCACCAATTGTTCGAGAATCGCTATGTCCACATCGGCGAGTGTGTTCACGTACAGGCAACCTGCTCCTCGCTTGTGCTTTCCCAGTTGTTCGAGCAAGGACTCCGACTCCGGGGCGGACGTGGCCCCGTACACCGACAGACTCGCCTTGCGCGGCGAGAACCCGACGACGAAATACTCGCCCCGCCGACCACTGCCCGTGGTGTACCGGTAGGTCCCGAACCCCACCATCGTCGGACCCCACATCACCGCCGGCTGCCCGGTCACGCGACCCATCATCGCCGCGAGCGCGAGCCCATCCGCCCGCCGAACCGGATGCTGCACGGCAGCCAGGAAATCCGCGGCCGATGCCTCGGTGGGTCGAGTCAGGTTCTCGTTCAATTGATCAGACTCTGCCAATTCGCGGGCACCCGCTCACGCGGACCGGGAACCGACTGATCGAGCGGACGGTGTTGCGGTGGAGCCAGTTCCGGCCCGTCGTACATCTGCTCGTCGGCGTAGTTGTAGAACCAGTCCTCACCGGGCTCGTAGCTTCGCACGAACTGGTGCCGGGTGGACTCGGCGTGTTTGCTGGCGTGCTGGGACGGCGAGGAATCACAACATCCGATGTGTCCGCACTGCGCGCACCGCCTCAGATGCACCCACCACCCCTGTGCCTGTGTGCATTCCACACACCCCGGGCCCGACGGTGGGACCTGCGGGTCGATGCCTTCGATGGTCATGATGCCTCCTCTGTTGCCGGGTCCTTGGGCAGTCGCACGATGAAACGTGTATCCCCCGGTTCGGACACCACACGCAGATCACCCTGATGCTTCTTCACCACGATCCGCCACGAGATGTCCAGGCCGAGGCCCGTCCCTTCGCCGACCGGCTTGGTGGTGAAGAACGGCTCGAAGATGCGCGATCGAATCTCCTGGGGCACACCGGGTCCGGTATCGCAGATCTCGATCTGGACCTGATCCTCGTCCAACGATGTCCGAACTGTCAGCACCCCTTTCTCCTCGGGAGTCGCCGCCATCGCCTGCACGGCATTGTCGATCAGGTTGGTCCACACCTGATTGAGTTCGGCGGCGTAGGCCGGGATGGGCGGCACCGAAGGGTCGTAATCCTTCACCACACGGATGTCGTCACCGATCTTGCGGCCCAACATGATCAGAGTGCTGTCGAGCAGCTCGTGCACGTCCACGGTGCGATACGGCGCACGATCCATCTGCGAATACTGCTTCGCGGCACCGACCAGCGTCGAAATACGAGTGGTCGAATCCGCGATCTCGTTCATCAGCAATTCGGTTTCGACGGTGTAGTTGAGCCACCGAATGGCACCCTCCAGCATCGTCGGATCATCGACCGTCGCCGAGACCCGATCGAGCCACGGCACATCGAGGCCGGCCGAGACGAACGTCGGAGCCAGATCCCAGGCCTCTCCGATTCCTTTGTCCTCGAACCACTCTCCGAGTTCGTCCTCGCGGTCCGACGCCTCCATCGCCGTCAGCTTCGGAGCCTTGGCCACCAGTTCCACCGCCTCGTTCTGCAACCCGACCAGATGCGCCATGCTCGCGCGATCGAGGGTGCCGCCGGCGATCATCGCCAACTTCTGCCGCATGTGCGCCACCCGATCACGCAACGCGGACGTTGCCCGTACCGCAGCGGCGGCCGGATTGTTCAGCTCGTGCGTCAAACCGGCGGACAGAGAACCCAACGCCAACAGTCGTTCTCGTTGTTCCACGATCTGCTTGGTGTTCTGATTTCCGAAGAACAAACCCTCGAGCAGATGCAGCGCCATCGGGAACCACTCCCGCACGATCGACGCGAAGCATTCGGCGTCGAGCACGAAGAACCGGGAGGGCTCGGTGACCCGCATCGAACCCTGGTACGTCTGCGGCACTCGATCGCCCAGATACGCCTGCCACGCACCGGCGTACACCCCGCGCTGCGACGTCCGATTGACCACCAGGTCCTCCCCGCCCGAGAGCTTCGAGAGCACCACGGCTCCGTCCATCAGAACGTAGAAGCACGTCGCCGGTTCGCCCTCCGCGTACACCGGCCCGGGCTCGATCGTCTCGATGCGCCCGTCCCGACACAGCTCCGCCAACTGCGGGTCGGTGAGCTGCTCGAACAGGAACAGCGTCCGCAACTCCTCCGGATCACATGCAGGCGTGCTCATGGGTTCGCCAGATATCTGTGCACCAACATCACGGCCATCGCTCCCTCTCCCACTGCCGACGCGACGCGTTTGGCCGAGTCGGACCGTACGTCACCGGCGGCGAACACACCGGGCACACTCGTTTCGAGGTGATGCGGAAGACGGGCCGACGTCCAGCCTGCGGGCGCTCGCCCGTCGACGACGAGATCGGGCCCGGTGACCACGAATCCGTGCTCGTCCCGAACGAGCACCCCGTCGAGCCACTCGGTGCGCGGCGCCGCACCGATGAACAGGAACAGGTACTGCGCGTCGACCGTCGAGGTCTCGTCGGTTGCCCTGTCGCGCAGCGTGATCGACTCGAGGTGACCGTCACCCGACACACCGACGACCTCGGTGCGGGGCCGAACGCTGATCTTCGGGTTCTCTTCGATCTGCTTGATGAGGTAGTACGACATCGACGCTTCGAGGGACTCGGCCCGGATCAGGATGGTGACCGACGTGGCCCCGCGCGAGAGATACACCGCCGCCTGACCAGCCGAGTTCGCGCCGCCCACGATGTAGACGTCCTGCTCGGCACACCGCGCCGCCTCGGTCATCGCCGATCCGTAGAACACGCCTCGGCCGGTGAAGTCGTCGATGCCGGGTGCCTCCAGCCGACGATAGGCGACCCCGGTGGACAGGATGATCGTCTGGGCGCTGATGCTGCGGCCGTCGGCGAATCGTACGGTTCGCGCAGCACCGGTGGTTTCGAGGCCGACGACGTCCTGGGTGGTGACCACCTCGGCACCGAACTTCAACGCCTGCCGCCGCGCCCGCTCGGCGAGCTGCGCTCCCGACACCCCGTCGGGAAAGCCCAGGTAATTCTCGATTCGCGAACTCTGACCGGCCTGGCCACCGGTGGCGGTCCGCTCGATCAACGTCGTCCGCAGACCCTCCGACGCACCGTAGAGCGCGGCCCCGAGCCCTGCCGGTCCGCCGCCGATGACGACCAGATCGTAGAACTCCTCCGACGGTGACACGGTCAATCCGAGCCGAGTGCCCAGCTCTGCGTCGGACGGTTCGATCAACGCATCGCCCTCGGTGGTGATGACCACCGGCAAGCGACCCTCGTCCACACCTGCGGCGGCCAGCAGCCGGGCTCCCTCGGATTCGTCGGACATGTACCAGCGGTACGGCAGCCGATTACGGGCCAGGAACTCGCGAATTTCCGACGACCGCGCAGACCAACGATGGCCGATGATCTTGGTGTCCTCGACGGCCCGGTGGTCGTAGGCACACCATGCCTCGAGTTGGGCGTCGAGCACGGGGTAGAGCTTTTCCTCGGGCGGATCCCACGGCTTGAGCAGGTAGTAGTCGAGATCGATGACATTGATCGCGTCGATCGCAGCGTCGGTGTCCGCGTATGCGGTGAGGAGGATGCGACGGGCCGTGGGGAAGATGTCCATGGCCTGCTCGAGAAACTCCATGCCGCTCATGTGCGGCATGCGATAGTCGGCCAGAAGAATGGCGACCGGGGTGCCCCGAAGCGCGAGTTCCTTCAGGGCGTCGAGCGCACCGGCACCGGATTCGGCGCGCACGATGCGGTACTGCTCGCCGTACCGGCGGCGCAGGTCGCGGGCGACGGATCTCGATACTCCCGGATCGTCGTCGACGCTGAGAATGACCGGTTTCATGACCCTCCAGGGCTGATGCTCATCGACTTCATGAGCATGCCACCGCGTCGCCCCGAATGGGAGGCAAGCAGGCCTGGAAACAGCAGGGTCAGATTCGGCCGCGCCTGATCAGATCGAGTTCCTGCGGGGTGAGTAGCCGCTCGAGCTTCTCGGCCGGCCAGGTACGCGGACTGCCGCTCATCCTGGCGGTCTTCAACAGGGGTAGATCGCTGCTGGTACGACGCATAATCGACTGTAATTTCACGGTGGATCACTCCGAACAATTTCTTCGTTGGTCCCGACACTCCGCTTGCTACATCGATCAGTGTCCGCCCGGTGTTAACGCCGCCGTGGGATCTCGTGCGGCGTTTCGCCGCTCGACACCGTTTCTCTCGCCTCGGAGCGGGTAAGCAGACGCCCACGTCAACTGATCGGGGAACGATAGTGAACACGTCGGGTAAGTCGGTGGCCGATTCCGTACAGGACAACGGTGCCTTCGAGAAAGCGGCGCGAGCCGGCCACTTCGTCAGCGGAGTACTGCACATCCTCATCGGCTACATCGCCGTTCGGTTGGCGTTCGGCCAATCGGGAAACGCGGATCAGTCCGGTGCGCTGGCCGAACTGGGCGACCAGCCCGGCGGCAGAATCGCCCTGTGGGTCGCGGTGGTCGCATTTCTGGCCTTGGCTCTGTGGCGAATTCTCGAGGCGATCGTCGGCAAGAAGTCCGACGCGGACGCCGGAAGCGTGCTGGACCGCCTCAAGGCAGCGGCGTTGGCCGTCGTCTACCTCGCGTTCGCCTTCTCGACCTACGGCTTCGCAACCGGCTCGGGCAAGTCCAGCGGACAGCAGAACGCCGGCTGGTCTGCGCGGCTGATGGAATCCGGCGGCGGCAAGCTCGTGCTCATAGCCGTCGCGCTGGTCGTCATCGGAGTGGGTGGGTACCACGTCTACAAGGGCGTATCGAAGAACTTCCTCGACGACCTCGAAGGCCACCAGAGCGGAGCCGTGGTCAAGCTCGGTATCGCCGGATACGCAGCCAAGGGCACTGCCCTCGTCGGAGCCGGACTCCTCGTCGTGGTGGCAGTGCTGCAGTCCGATCCGTCGAAGGCCACCGGCATCGACGGTGCCCTCAAGACGCTCGGCTCGCAGCCCTACGGTCGGGTACTGCTGATCCTCGCGGGAGTGGGCATCGCGCTCTACGGCCTCTATGCCTTCGTACTGGCTCGCCGCGCTCGGATGTAGAACGCGGTTCGGCTGCTCGATCAGCGCGGGTCGAACAACTCGTCGACGCTGACCTCGAACAGCCGGGCCAGACGGAACGCGAGAGACAGCCGCGGATCGAAGTGACCCTTCTCGATCGAGATGATCGTCTGCCGACTGACCCCTACCGCGTCGGCGCACTGCTGTTGAGACAAACCGGCAGCAGTGCGCAGCCGGTGCACATCGTTGGACGTCACCGCTGCGTGCGCGAGAGGACCAGGTATCGCACGGCAACGTCGGCCATGGCCAGTGCCACAAATGCGACGACCGGAACCAACTCCGTGTCGAGTATCGCCGAGGCCGCCGCCGCGACGCCGAGTGCGATCAGCAGATCGAAGAAGGCAGCGGACGACGCCTGCTGCAACCACTGGAACTCGACGGAATCCTCCGGATTCTCCGGCATCTTCGGCGATCGTTGCGGAACGAGCGTCCACATCGCTCCGACGAGAGCCGGGGCCGCTGCCGCCGCGAACACCAGACCTACCTGCCACCCGCCGTCGTCTCGCACCGATGCGGCAACGACTCCGACAACGGCGGCGAGCGCAATTCCGAGAACTGCGGCGGGAACTCGTGGCAGTGCGACCCTCATGACAACCTCCCGAGTGTGTACAAGTTCTTTGACATATCCCACCCCCACTCGGCTCCGATGTCAAACTTCTCTTACATCCTCGTCGCCCCTGTTTCGCTATGAGCTCGCACACACATATGCTGTGACCGATTTGTCGTAACGTTCAGTCACACATACACGGAGGCCCACGTTGAGCAAGACTCTCGAAGCCACGATCGACATCGCAGCGAGCCCCGAGACCGTGTGGTCGATCGTTTCCGACCTGCAGCGCATGGGCGAGTGGAGCCCGCAGTGCAAGAAGATGAAGGTCTTCGGAGGCCCGGTCGGCAAGGGCACCACAACGCTCAACGTCAACCGCAAGGGATTGCTCGTCTGGCCGACCACCTCGAAGGTCGTCACCTTCGAGCCCAATCGTGAACTCGCCTTCCGCGTCGTCGAGAACAAGACGATCTGGTCCTACACCCTCACTCCCACCGCGACCGGAACGACTGTCGTCGAAAAGCGGGAAGCTCCGACGGGCACATCGGCAGTGTCGTCGTTTCTGGTGCAGCGCATCCTCGGTGGTATCGACGAGTTCGACGTCGAGCTCCTCGAAGGCATGAACAAGACTCTGCGTCGCATCAAGACCGAGAGCGAAAAGTCGAGCGAGAAATAACTTTTCTCAGGAATGTTTCAGGTTCGTTTCCCACGGGCATCCGTCGTTTCGACAAGCAATAGACACGAACGGAAAGTGGGGGCACCCTATGTTGGGACTCGGATTTGTAGGCTGGATCATCATCGGCGGACTGGCCGGTTGGATCGGTAGCAAGATCATGAAGACGGATGCTCAGATGGGCATCATCCTGAACATCGTCGTCGGCATCATCGGTGGCCTACTGGGCGGATTCCTGCTCAGCACCTTCCTCGACGTCGAGGGTGGCGGAATCATCTTCAGCTTCATCACCTGCCTGCTCGGCGCTTGCATCCTGCTGTTCCTGGTCAAGCTCGTCACGGGTCGCAGCCGCGTCTGATCGCACTTGCACTTCCTGACTGCCGGGGCACCTCACGTACGCTGTGAGGGCCTCGGCAGTCGTGCGTCTGCACCTCGCTCCAGCACCACGAACTGCCAGCCCCTGTCCGACGAAAAGTTAGAGGAGTCCGTGGCACGCCGTCCCGCCCCGATTGGTCAACCGCCCCGCACCGGAGTGGCTCACATCGTCGACTTGGTTCGCGAAACGGTTCCACCGCTTCACCCCGCAGGCCTGCCGTTCGTCGGTGGCCCGCTTGCCGTCGCAGTTCTCGGCCGCCGCTCCAAGTGGGTCCGCAACGCCGGTCTCGTCGCCGCCGGTGCCTGCGCCACGTTTTTCCGCCACCCGTCCCGAGTGCCGCCGAATCGCCCCGGCGTCGTCGTCGCTCCCGCCGACGGCCTCGTCACGCTCGTCGATTCCGCCGTCCCGCCTGCCGAGCTCGATCTCGGCTCGCAGCCGGTCCCGCGCGTGAGCATCTTCCTCTCCGTCCTCGATGTGCACGTGCAGCGTGTGCCCGTCGCCGGTCGGGTCGTGGAGGTCGTACACCGCCGCGGCCAGTTCAAGTCCGCGGACCTGGCCGAGGCCAGTGAGGTCAACGAGCGCAACAGCATGCACATCAGGACCGACTCCGGCCAGAACGTCGCCGTCGTACAGATTGCCGGTCTCATCGCGCGACGCATCATCAACAACGCGAAGGTCGGCGACACACTGTCGATCGGCGACACCTACGGGCTGATCCGATTCGGATCCCGCGTCGACACCTACTTCCCTGCGGGCACGACGCTGCTGGTCGAACGCGGTCAACGCGCGGTCGGTGCCGAGACGGTCCTCGCCGAGCTTCCGCAGTAGAAACCGACATGATCACCAGACGCGCCAAGCCGCCTGCTGCCATTCGTCTGCTTCCGTCCGTCGTCACGATTCTCGCGCTGTGCTCCGGCCTGTCCGCGGTCAAGTTCGCCCTCGACGGCCAGCTCGGCACCGCGCTCGCCATGATCGGTGCCGCCGCGATCCTCGACGCGTTGGACGGTCGCATCGCTCGATTGCTCGACGCCACCAGCAAGATCGGTGCCGAACTGGACTCGCTGTCCGACGCCATCTCGTTCGGTGTGGCACCGGCACTGGTGCTCTACGTGACGCTGCTCGAGGGCAGCAGCGGCGGCTGGATCGTGGCGCTGGTCTACGCCGTCAGCATCGTGCTCCGGCTCGCGCGCTTCAACACCCTGCTCGACGAGGACGACACCCCCGCATACGCCCGCGAGTACTTCACCGGAGTTCCCGCCCCCGCGGGAGCGCTCATCGCCATGGCTCCGATCGCGGGCTTCGAGCAGTTCGGCGACGGTTGGTGGGCGTCGTTCTACGTCGTCGCCGGCTGGGCGATCATCACCGCTGGTCTGATCGTCAGCCGCATCCCCACGTTGGCGCTCAAAACCGTCTCGGTACCTCCGCGGCTGGCCGCGGGGCTGTTGGTTCTGGTCGCTCTGCTCGCCGCAGCGCTCATCACCTTCCCGCTGATTCTGCTGATGGGGTTGGTGCTGGCCTACCTGGTGCACATTCCGTTCGCGGTGCGCTCGCAGCGCTGGACGGCCGCGCGCCCGTACACCTGGGATGCCAAGCCGGCCGAACGTCGGGCCGAGCGTCGGGCCATCCGCCGAGCGCCGGGCAACGCGCGCCGGTCGCAGGCACGTCTGGGACTGCGTCGGCCTCGTAGCTGATCCACCCGCAGCCGAACCATTAGTGTGGCTGTGGTGACCGAATCTCGCTCGACGACGCCTGAGCTCGTTCTCACCGCCCGCCTCAACACGTCCGCGGCAGATGCCCGACGCGGCGTCGTGCGACTACACCCGGAGGTGCTCGCCGCACTGGGCCTTCGGGAGTGGGATGCGGTGTCGCTCATCGGTTCTCGCCGCACGGCCGCCGTCGTTGCCGCGGCACCCGAGGGATCACCGCAGGGCACCGCACTCCTGGACGACGTCACGCTCTCCAATACCGGGCTGCGCGAGAACGCCTCTGTCGCAGTCGGACCCGCCACTGTCTACGGAGCCAGGACCGTCACGGTGACAGGTTCCGCACTCGCCACCGGTTCCATCTCCGACGCCACCCTGCGGCAAGCGTTGCTCGGCAAGGTGCTGACGGTGGGCGACACGGTCTCACTCCTCCCCCGCGATCTGGGGCCCGGCACCTCCACCACGTCGGCGACGCAGGCGCTGTCGAGGACGTTCGGAGTGGCGTGGACCACGGAGCTGTTGACGGTCTCGGCTGTCGACCCGTCGGGTGGCCCGGTCAGTGTGCAGCCGAATTCGGCGGTCGGATGGGGCTCGGGCACCGTCACCGCTGCGCCCGCAGCGTCATCACATGTGGCCACCCCGAGGGCCGCGGCCCCGCGAGTCGGCGTGGCAGATCTGGTGGGAGTGAGCGTTCAGCAGTCGAAACTCACCGAATGGCTGCGGCTGGCGCTGGACGAGTCCGAACTGCTGGCGACACTCGGCGCGTCACCGCACCTGGGGGTGCTGATCACCGGACCCGGCGGGGTGGGCAAGGCCACGTTGGCGCGTGCGGTCGTCGGCGATCGGGCCTGCGTCGTGCTGGACGGGCCGTCGATCGGCGCGCTCGAGGCGTCGGCTCGCGTGGAGCGGGTCACCGCGGCAGTGGACGAACTGTCGAAATCCGGGGTGCTGCTCATCACCGACGTCGACGCATTGCTGCCCTCCGATCCCGAACCGGCGTCCACGTTCGTCCTCGACGTTCTGCGCCGGGCCGTCGACACTCCCGGTCTCGCTCTGATCGCGACGACGGCCCACCCGGAGGGCACCGATCCACGACTGCGCGGTCAGGACCTGTGCGATCGCGAACTCACCCTCACCCTGCCCGACGCGGCAGGCCGCAAGGGATTGCTCGAGCATCTGTTGCGAAAGGTGCCGCAGGGGAATGTGGATCTCGGCGAGATAGCCTCACGAACACCGGGTTTCGTGGTCGCCGATCTGGCTGCACTGACCCGGGAGGCGGCGCTGCGAGCGGCGGCTCGCGCGTCGAACGATTCGGCCGCGGCCTCGTTGACGCAGGACGATCTGGTGGGCGCACTCCAGGTGATCCGCCCACTGTCACGATCGGGCAGCGAGGAGCTGGCCATAGGCAGCCTCACCCTCGACGACGTCGGCGACATGGTCGAGACCAAGCAGGCACTCACCGAGGCAGTACTGTGGCCGCTGCGGCATCCGGACTCGTTCGCGCGCTTGGGAATCGAGCCGCCGCGGGGAGTCCTGCTCTACGGCCCGCCCGGCTGCGGCAAGACGTTCCTCGTGCGGGCGCTCGCCAGCTCCGGGCAGCTCAGCGTGCACTCGGTCAAGGGCGCGGAGTTGATGGACAAGTGGGTCGGATCCTCGGAAAAGGCTGTCCGAGAACTCTTTCAGCGCGCCCGTGATTCCGCTCCCTCGCTGATCTTCCTGGACGAGGTGGACGCTCTGGTGCCCCGGCGCGGGCAGAGTTCGGATTCCGGCGTCGGAGATCGGGTCGTCGCGGCGCTGCTGACCGAACTCGACGGCGTCGAACCGTTGCGCGATGTCGTCGTACTCGGCGCAACCAACCGGCCCGATCTGATCGATCCCGCGCTGCTTCGGCCGGGCCGACTCGAGCGCTTGGTCTTCGTGCCGCCGCCGGATTCCGATGCCCGCGTGGCCATCCTGAAGGCTTCGGGCAAGTCCATTCCGCTCGCCTCGGACGTCGATCTCGAGTCGCTGGCGCGCGACCTCGACGGTTACTCCGCGGCCGACTGCGCAGCGTTGCTGCGCGAGGCCGCGTTGACGGCGATGCGTCGGTCGATGGATGCGGCCGACGTCACCGCCGCCGATGTCGCCGCTGCTCGGGCGACGGTGAAACCGTCACTCGATCCCGAGCAGGTGGCGCATCTGGAGGCCTACGGGAGTGCCTAGCGGCAGGAGTGGAGCCTGCGGAACGACCCGGACGAGCAGTGGTGCGGTTAAGTGCCCTCTGCGGCACTCAACCGCACCACTGCCGGAGGCACTCACTTCCAGCGGCCGAGGATCTCCTCTGCCCGCTTGGCCAACTCCATCTGGAAGATCGGACCGAAGCTGATGCGTCCGACACCGAGGGAGGCGAAGTGCGACAGGTCGCCCTCGGCCGGGTTGGCGATGGCGTTGATGGGCAGTGGGAGTTCCTGGGCGAGGCGCTTGTAGTCGGCGTCGTTGTGGAAGCCGACGGGGTAGAGCGAGTCGGCTCCGGCCTCGGCGGCCAACTTCAGGCGTGCGATGGCGCGCTCGACGCGGTCGCTCTCGTCACCGATTGCCTTGACGAACAGGTCGGTGCGGGCGTTGATGACCACGTGGACGTCGGTGGCGTCGGATGCTGCACGAAGTGCTCCGACGAAGTCGGCGTGTTCCTGCGCTTCGCGGAGGCGGCCGCCCTCGCTGTGCACGGTGTCCTCGATGTTGAGGCCGACGGCTCCGGCGGAGATCAGGCCGTCGATCAGTCGCTTGGGATCTTCGCCGTAGCCGCCTTCGATGTCGACCGACAGCGGCACGTCGACAGCTCCGGAGATCTGGGTGATGCGGGCGAGGAGCTCGTCGAAGGTGATGCCCTCGTTGTCGGGCTTGCCGATGGAGTCCGAGACGGGGTGGCTGCCGACGGTCAGGGCGGTGAATCCTGCGGACACGGCCAGGTTGGCGGACCAGGCGTCCCACACGGTCGGCAACACAACGGGGTTACCCGGCTGGTGCAGCTCGAGCAGGGTGGTGGCTTTCTGGGACAGGGTCGACATGAAGGCTCCTTCGCGGTGGCTGTGGAGAACGTACGTTCTCTCAGTCCCCAACGTACCCGCTTCAGTCGATCAAATCGAGTGCTTGCATTCGGTCGAACACCATCAGGGAGCCGGGAGCCACGTCGGGCATGGCGGCGTACTCGTCGCGAGTGAAGTACCTGATCTCTGCAATTTCGCTGGTCGGCGTCGGCTCGTTCGCCAGATCGGCGATGAAGCAGGTGATCTCGAGCGGGGTACCTGGCGGGTGCCCCCATGCCTGGCACTCGAACACTCCGAGGAGCCGCGCGTCCGTTACTTTCGCGTCGAGCTCTTCCCTGATCTCCCTGTGCAGCGCCTGCTCGGGTGTCTCGCCCGGGTCGATCTTGCCGCCCGCCATGTAGAACGCAGACTTGCCGACCGACCGCGTCTGGATCATTCGACGATCTCGGACGTACGCCAGACCGGCGGTCCGAATGAGCCTCGACACGGTCACGGCACTTCCCCTCGGCTCGAGCCACTCCTGCCGTTCTGTACCGCATGGCACGCGCTCGACCACGCAAAGTAAAGTGGACAACAACAGCTCACGGCTGCCGTTCGGCTACCGGATCGTTATTTCTCAAAGCTTCAAATCGACTCTCACACGGACTTCGCACACCCTACTCATCGCCGCCCTACGACCACCGCCTCGGCTTCACCGCCGGTGGCGACCGAGACGACGGAGTGATCTTTGCTCGCCATTCTTCTTGCGCACGCCGCCGCCGCGCTGCTCGCGCCGCTGTTCGTCCGGTGGTGGGGTCGCACTGCCTTCTTCCCCCTCGCGCTCGTCCCCCTGCTCAGCCTGGTCTGGGTGTTCGGCAACTGGGGAACCGACCAGAAACTGAAGATCGAATGGGTCCCCGGCCTGTCGATGAACATCGACATGCGGTTCGACTCCTTGGCCGCCATCATGTCCTTGCTGGTCCTCGGCATCGGCGCACTGATCCTCCTGTACTGCGCGCGCTACTTCGAGAACGACGAGCCTCGACTGGGGCTGTTCGCGGCCGAGATGGTCGCGTTCTCCGGTGCGATGTTCGGCCTCATCACCAGCGACAACATGCTCGTGCTGTACATCTTCTGGGAGATCACGACGGTCCTGTCGTTCCTGCTCGTCGGCCACTACGCCGAGCGTGCCTCCAGCAGGCGTGCGGCCACCCAGGCACTGCTCGTCACCACCGCGGGCGGTCTGGCGATGCTGGTCGGCATCATCATCCTCGGCCAGGTGTCCGGCACCTACAACCTCTCCGAGCTGGTCGCGAACGCACCCGGCGGCTGGTTGCCCGGCGTCGCGATCGTGCTGGTCCTCATCGGCGCACTGAGCAAGTCGGCGATCGTGCCTCTGCACTTCTGGCTCCCCGGAGCCATGGCTGCCCCGACGCCGGTCAGCGGCTACCTTCACGCCGCAGCGATGGTGAAGGCCGGCATCTACCTGGTGGCGCGCCTGGCACCGGGGTTCGCCGATTCCGGCCCGTGGCGTGCCACCGTGATCAGCCTGGGACTGCTGTCGATGATCCTGGCCGGCTGGCGAGCCCTCCGCGCATTCGACCTCAAACTCATCCTCGCGTTCGGCACCGTCAGCCAGCTCGGCTTCCTCATGGTGCTGGTCGGCATCGGCTCGGAGAAGGCGATGCTCGCCGGCCTGACGATGGTGATCGCGCATGCGATGTTCAAAGCGGCACTGTTCATGGTCGTCGGCATCGTCGACCACACCACCGGCACCCGAGACATCCGCAAGCTCGCCCACCTGGGCAAGAAGGCTCCGTGGCTGGCCGCGATCGCGGCGCTGGCCGCGGCCAGTATGGCCGGACTACCGCCGATGCTCGGGTTCGTCGGCAAGGAGACGGCGTTGTCGGCCGTGATCAGCACTCCGACGCTCGATCCCACGGTCGCGGCGGTCGTCGTCGCGGGGCTGGTGATCGGCTCGATCCTCACGGTCACCTACAGCATCCGATTCGTGTGGGGCGCGTTCGCGCGCAAGCAGCTCAAGCGTCCGAGTCCATCGGTCAGGGCGATGCATGCCCCGTCCGCGTTGTTCCTGGCCGCGCCTGCATTCCTCGCCGTTCTGGGTGTGATCGCCGGGTTCGGATCCTCGGTCGTCGACGGCATCGTCAGTCCCTACGCCCGCACCCTCCCGTCCTACGGCCAGGAGCCTTACCACCTGGCCCTGTGGCACGGTTTCAACCTTCCGCTGGCGCTGACCGTCGTCGTCGTCACCGGCGGTGTCGGGCTGTTCATCGCCCACCGCGTGGTCAACCGGCTCAAGTTCGAGCATCCCCCGCTCGGCAACGCAGACCGCATCTACGACAACGTGCTCAAGTCCATGGACACACTGTCCATCCGCCTGACCGGCACGACGCAGCGCGGTTCGCTCCCCCTCACTCAGGGCACCATCCTGTTGACACTGGTGCTGCTGCCGATGATCGTGTTGCTCGTCGGCCAGGATTCCGGCATCGACTACACATTGTGGAACACCCCGCTGCAGCTGGTCATCGGCGTGATCATGATCGCGGGCGGTCTCGGAGCCACGGTGATGCGCAACCGCCTGGCCAGCGTCATCCTCGTCGGACTCACCGGCTACGGCTGTGGCGTCATCTTCGCCATCCACGGCGCGCCGGACCTCGCGCTGACCCAGTTCCTCGTCGAGACCCTCACCCTCGTGGTGTTCGTGCTGGTGCTGCGCAAGCTCCCGGCCGAAGTCGACGACCGCGGCTCGGCGGGCTCGCGCGGACCCCGTGCCGTGCTGGCCGTCGCCGTCGGAGCGACCGTCAGTGTGCTGGGCGCGTTCGCGATGAACGCCCGAAACACCGCCCCGGTGTCCTTGCTGCTGCCCGACGCCGCATACGAACTCGGCGACGGCAAGAACGTCATCAACGTGATCCTCGTGGACATCCGAGCCTGGGACACCCTCGGCGAGATCTGCGTCCTGCTCGTCGCGGCGACGGGCGTGGCCAGCCTGGTCTTCCGCAACCGCCGGTTCGGCAGCGCTCCGCGGGTGTCCGACGCCCCCGCATCGAACGCCTCCTCGTCGAACTCGGATGCGAACTTCGCGGCAGAGACGACGTGGCTGCTCGGCGGCGATCTGATCGATCCTCGGCATCGCTCGTTGATCCTCGAGGTCACGACGCGATTGATCTTCCCGACGATCATGGTGCTCTCGATCTACTTCTTCTTCTCCGGCCACAATGCCCCCGGCGGCGGTTTCGCCGGTGGCCTCACCGCCGGACTGGCGCTGGTGCTGCGCTACCTGGCGGGTGGCCGCTACGAGCTCGGCGAGACAGTGCCGATCGACGCCGGAAAGATCCTCGGTCTCGGGTTGATCTTCGCGGCCGGTACCGCAGTGGCATCGATGTTCCTCGGAGCCCCGGCGTTGTCCTCGGCCACGTTGGAGATGACGTTGCCGATCCTCGGCGACATCAAGTTGGTCACCGCACTGTTCTTCGACCTCGGTGTGTATCTCATCGTGGTCGGTTTGGTACTCGACGTGCTCCGTAGCCTCGGTGCCCGTCTCGACGCGCAGGTGGAAATGCAGAGCCAAGGCCGGGTGAGCGCCCCATGACCGCAGATCTCGGAATGCTGATCATCACCGGCGTACTCGTCGCAGCGGGGGTGTACCTGCTGCTCGAGCGCAGCATCACCAAGATGCTGCTGGGGCTGCTGCTGTTCGGCAACGGCGTCAACCTGCTGTTGCTCACCGTCGGCGGCCCTGCGGGCGCCCCACCCATCGTGGGGCGCGACAACGCGGTCAACCAGCAGATGGCCGACCCGCTGGCCCAGGCGGTGATCCTCACGGCAATCGTCATCACGATGGGAATCGCGGCATTCGTGCTGGCCCTGGCGTACCGGTCGTTCACTCTCAACACCAAGGACGACGTCGAGAACGACCCCGAGGACACCAAGGTCTCCCGGCGTCGCTCGATGGCCGAGGCCCCCGACCGTGACCGCTCGGACGATCCGGTGACGGGCGAGCCGAGCTTCGGCGGCGACGCGTTCGACTCGAAGGGCAACCCCATTCCGCTCGAGGAGATCAGAAACCTCGAAGACCTCGAGTGCTACGAGGACCTGCACGACGGCGACTTCGACAACGACGACGACAACCCGCAGCTGCGCGGGCTGGACGGACTCGACACCGCCGAGAAGGACGACAGCCGACCGGACGAGAAGGGAGACAACGCATGACCATCTCCCCCGCAGTGATCGATGTACTGACTCCGCTGCCGGTGCTGATTCCGATGCTCGCGGCCGCGTTGACCCTGGTGCTGGGTCGACGACCCCGCGCTCAGCGGTTCATCACCCTCGTCGCGCTGACCGCTGTGGTCGCGATCTCGTCGATGATGCTCTACCTCGCCGATCGCGACGGCGTCAGCGCACTCCAGGTCGGTGGTTGGGACTCTCCGCTCGGCATTTCCCTCGTGGTGGACCGGCTGTCGGCGATGATGCTCGTGGTCTCGTCCATCGTGTTGCTCGCGGTCATGGTGTACTCCATCGGCCAGGGCATCCGCGACGGCAGCGAGAACCAGCCCGTCTCGATCTTCCTGCCGACCTATCTCGCGTTGACCGCAGGCGTGTGCAACGCGTTCCTCGCAGGCGACCTGTTCAACCTGTTCGTCGGCTTCGAGGTGTTGCTCGCTGCCTCGTTCGTCCTGCTGACGCTCGGTGCGAGCGCGGACCGGGTACGCGCAGGCGTGTCGTACGTGATGGTGTCGATGGTCTCCTCGCTGATCTTCCTGGTCGGCATCGCGCTGGTGTACGGCGCGACCGGGACACTGAACCTGGCTCACATCGCGGTTCGGATGGACGACATCAACCCCGGAACCAGAACGGCGATCTTCGCGGTCCTCCTGGTCGCGTTCGGCATCAAGGCCGCGGTGTTCCCACTCTCGACGTGGCTGCCCGACTCCTACCCCACCGCCCCGGCACCGGTCACCGCCGTGTTCGCCGGCCTGCTGACGAAAGTCGGTGTGTACGCGATCATCCGCGCCCACACCCTGCTGTTCCCCGACGGCTCGCTCGACAACGTGCTCATGGTCTGCGGCCTGCTGACAATGCTCGTCGGCATCCTCGGCTCCATCGCACAGAGCGACATCAAGCGACTGCTGTCGTTCACGCTCGTCAGCCACATCGGCTACATGATCTTCGGTGTCGCGCTGTCGACACAATCGGGATTGTCGGGCTCGATCTACTACGTCGCCCACCACATTCTGGTGCAGACGACACTGTTCCTCGTCGTCGGTCTCATCGAACGACAGGCCGGTTCGTCGTCGCTCCGGCGCCTCGGTGGGCTGGCCGCGGCCAGCCCGGTGCTGGCGATCGTGTTCCTGGTGCCCGCCCTCAATCTCGGTGGTATCCCGCCGTTCTCGGGCTTCATCGGCAAGGTGGCGCTACTGCAGGCCGGTAGCGAGCAGGGCAGTGTGTTGGCCTGGTTGCTCGTCGCGGGCGGAACCGTCACCAGCCTGCTGACGCTGTACGTGGTGGCGCGCGTGTGGACCAAGGCGTTCTGGCGGGCCCGCGCCGACGCTCCCGAGGGCGATCTTGCGGACAACAGCCCCTCGGCACTGCTCGACGATTCCTCGGACATCGCGTTCGGCGATCGTGAGGACGTCGGCCGGATGCCTGCCTTCATGTTGATCCCCACCATCGGGCTGGTGGCCGTCGGCCTGGCCATGACGGTCTTCGCCGGCCCCATCATCGACATCAGCGACCGCGCTGCGGCAGACCTTCGCGATCGCTCGATGTACATCGACGCGGTGCGCGGTGCGGAATTCGTCGGTGATCAGGCCGCCGAACAGGCACGCGAGAACCAGGAAGGCACTCGATGAAGATGAACCGTTCCCTCCTGCTCCGCCTGTGGACTCTCGCGTGGTTGACTGCCATCTGGGTTCTGTTGTGGGGCAACGTCTCTGCGGCGAACATCCTCGGCGGCATCGCAGTGGGCCTGCTCATCATGGTGCTGCTGCCGTTGCCTCGCGTACCGGTCGAGGGCCGCATCCACGTGTTCTCGCTCGTCAAGCTGGCCGTCGTGTTCCTCTACTACGCGATGGAATCGAGCCTCAGCGTGGCGTGGCTGGCGGTCCGGCCCAAGGCTCCGCCGGTCACCGGCGTGCTGCGCTGCCGCATCGCGATCAAGTCCGATCTGGTGCTCACGCTGTTCGTCGACGCGATGAACCTCGTGCCCGGCACCATGGTGCTCGAGATCGACCGAACCAGACGCCTGCTCTACGTGCACGTGTTGGACATGGGCACCCAGAAGGCCGTCGACGGTTTCTACGCCTACGTGCGGAACCTCGAGAAACTGTTCATCGCGGCGTTCGAGCGAGACTCCGACTGGAAGCCGAGTCCACTGCACTACCAGGAGTACGAGCAGTACCACGGTGTACTCGGCGACGATCCGGCATCGGCGGATCGCGACGCCCCTCGAGACGACAAGAAGACCGACGACAAGAGGAAGGGGAAGTGGTCGTGACCATCGTTCTGGCCATAGCCGGTGCCCTCCTGATCGGTGCCGCGATCCTCACCGCCTACCGACTGCTCGACGGACCGAGCACGCTCGATCGACTCGTCGCCATGGACACCATCCTCGCCGTCTCGATGTGCGGTCTCGGCGTGTGGGCCGTCTACAGCCGCGACACCACCCTGGTGCCGGCGATCGTCGCGCTGTCACTGGTCAGCTTCGTCGGGTCGGTCAGCATCGCACGATTCCGAGTGAGGGACGAATGATCGACACAGTGAGGGCCGAACGATGACCGCAGCCCAGTGGATAGCCTCCGTCTTCATCCTGTTGGGAGCGATGTTCGCCTTCACGGCCGCCGTGGGCATCGTGCGCTTCCCCGATACTCTCTCGCGGATGCACGCGGCCACCAAGCCGCAGGTGGTCGGGCTGATCATGGTGCTGATCGGGGCCATCATCAGCCTGCGCGGCAATGTCGACATCTGGATGCTCGTGCTGGTCGGTATTTTCACCCTGGTGACCGCACCGGTGATCGCGCATACCGTCGGTCGCGTCGCGTACCGAGAGCAGCGCGGCCGCGACGGACTGTTGATCGTCAACGAGATGGAACCGAACGAATCCGACCAGTAGCGCGGAGCGTATCGGGTCAGGATCGGAGGTCGGTGACCAACGATTCGACGACTGCGCGCAGGTCACCGTTGGATTTCGCGGCCACCGCACGCTGACGCTGATACGACGCCCCCAGCCGAGGGATATCGGCCACCGCCGCCAGCTCGTCGACGCAATTCAGTCGGACGGCCGTCGGCGTCAATTTCTCGAGTAGGTCGTTCAGATCGTCGGTGACCAGCCGCTCGTTGCTGTCCGAGTCCAGAATGATCTCGGCATCGAGACCGTATCGGGCGGCCCGCCACTTGTTCTCCTGCACGTGCCACGGAGGAATCGACGGCAATGTCTCCCCCGCCTCCAGCCGCTCGTCGAGATGGACGATGAGGCAGTGCGTCAACGCGACGAGCGCCGCGAGTTCCCGCTTGGTCGACGCCCCGTCGCACACTCGGACCTCGATCGTGCCCCACTTGGGAGCGGGCCGGATGTCCCAGTGCATGCCGCCGAGCTGCTCGATGACGCCGGTCTTGAGCTGATCGCGGACGAACCCCTCGAACTGCGACCAGTCCTCGAACTGGAACGGAAGACCGGCCGTCGGAAGCTGCTGGAACATCAGCGCACGATTACTGGCGTAGCCGGTGTCGTTGCCCGCCCAGATCGGCGAAGACGCCGACAGTGCCAGCAGGTGCGGGTACTGCAGCAGCAGTGAATTGAGAATGGGAAAGACCTTGTCGGGGGACGACACTCCCACGTGCACGTGCACGCCCCAGATCAGCATCTGTCGGCCCCACCACTGCGTCCGAGCGATCAACTCGTCGTAGCTCGGCGAGCTGGTGAGCTGCTGAGTGGACCACTCGGCGAACGGGTGGGTGCCCGCCGAGAACAGATCGATTCCCAGTGGATCCGCGGCACGCTCGACCAACGACAGGGACTCACCGAGGTCCGCCATCGCCTCCCCGACGTTCTCGCACACTCCGGTGACGAGCTCGACGGTGTTGCGCAGCAACTCCTTCGTCACCCGCGGGGTGTCCCCGGCCAGATCGTGGACTCCGTCCATGACCGCCTCGGCGGAATTGACCAGGTCTCGCGTGTTCTTGTCGACCAGCGCGATCTCCCACTCGACGCCCAGTGTCGGGCGCGGTGAACTCGCGAAGTCGATCCGCGGAGCGCTCAAACTACTGCAGCACCGCGCATGCCGCCCGCGAGCCGGCATCGCCGGTCATCAGCGTCGTCATGTCCGGCACAGCAGCACCGTCGGGCAGGGTGTATCGCGGCGGGATGTTGGCGAAGTTGTCGGCACCTTCGTGCACGATCACCGCTGTTCCGGCACCATTCGCACGCAGATCGTCGAGCGTGAGCGCGTCGGTGGTGGTGGTGAGCATGCCGGTGCCGTCCTCGCCGACCTGAATGGACGTCAGATCACCGCTGGCCGGGTACTCGGTGCGACCGTCGACCTGCAGGTGACCGCCCGCGGACAGGAACGCGCCCGGCTCCCCGCCGGTCGGTGCCACGGAGTTGGGCTCGCAGGCGGCGACGGTGTGAATGTGGAAGCCGTGGAAGCCGGGGGCCATGTCCTCGACCTCGGCGGTGACGACGACCTTGTCGCCCTCGGACGCGAACGACACCATGCCCACCTCGGCACCGTCGGCGTTGCGCAGGGTGCCCTCGATGGTGTCGCCGGAGCTCGACTCGGCCGGGCTGTCACCTGCTACGGCTTCTGCCTCCGGGTCGGCCTCGCCGGTCCAGACCGGCGGGACGGTGCCCTGGACGTCGGACGGAACCTCGCCGTTGCTGCAGGCAGAGAGCCCGAGCGCTGCGATCGCGAGGACCGGGGCCACGTAACGCAACGATCGGGTCGCAGCAGTGCGTCGCTTGAACATGTCCATCGGAAATCGCTCCTCTTTCAGGCAGTTTCGCCGGGCTCGAAAATGATAACGTGCCGACCGATCGTGCCGAATCGGGCACGGAGGTCGACGCTGTGGAATTGGTCGCCGCAGGGCTACTGGGTCACGATGACGACAACGCCTGCCGTGGATTCGAGTGAGGTCGGCTTGGGTTCGGCCGGGACGCCGAGCTGCGTGGCGATCGTCTGAGCGGCCTGTTCCTCGCCTGTCGACGTACCGTAGTACACCGCGGTCTGCGCGAACTGGTCTGCGCTGAAGTTGCCTGTCTCGGCGACGTTCCACCCCTCGGCGGTCAACGTGTCTGCGGTGCCGGCCGCCAGGCCGGAGACGTTGGAGTTGTTGAGTACTCGCACCTCGACGTCGGCGGGGGCACCCGAGGTAGTGGTGGGTGCCGCGGCGCCGGTCGACGCGTCGGCTGCGGGGACCTGGGCTGCCGGGGCCTGGGCGGTGGGTGCCACGGAGGCCGGCGCACTCGTCGTCTCGGCGGTGGGCTCGGCGGCCGCGTCGTCGGAATCGGACCCGGTCAGCGACAGTGCGCCGATCGCTGCGAACAGAATCGCGAGCGAGATCAACACCATGGCCAGGGCACGGAGTGGTGGCCCGGTCTGTTCCGGGTTGGGGCTGCTCACGTACTCGACCCTAGCCGACCGTCGACGGCCACTCGGAACACGGAACGATGGAACCTACTCAGACGTCGAAACCCAACCGGCGGGCAGCCCGAGCCTTCTGCCGACTCGCACGCAACCGGCGCAAACGCTTGACCAGCATCGGATCCGCGGCGAGCGCCTCGGGACGATCGACCAACGCGTTCAAGATCTGGTAGTAGCGGGTTGCCGACATGGAGAAGAGTTCCTTGATGGCCTCTTCCTTCGCCCCGGCGTACTTCCACCACTGTCGCTCGAAGGACAGGATGTCGTGCTCTCGTCGACTCAGTCCGTCCGCACCGACCTCGTTCGGATCCTGAGAGCCGTCCGAACTTCCCGGTTGCTGAGACTGGTTCGAGTCACGCGCTGCTGCGCTGTCCATCCCACTCCTCGACATCTCGACTCTCCAGGGTCTGCACGATCACCTACCCGGAGAAATCTGCTTCCCCCAGCACTGCCGGCACCCACAGGAGCACCGACCGAATTACACAGTTGTACTTCGAGCATCATTCAACCATGCTCGACGGCTCGAGCACGGCTCCCGCGAGCTACCGGCGCGTGGCGTGTTCCACCCGATGACCCGCATGCACCACGTGTTCGGGTCGTTCCGCAGGCTCCACTCTCGCCCTACTATCCTTGTCGACCATGGCAATTCTTCCCATCCGGATCGTCGGCGATCCGGTGCTTCACACCGCAACCGCTCCCGTCACCGAGTCACCCGCCGAGCTGGCCGAGCTGATCGCCGACATGTACGAGACATTGGCCGCCGCGAACGGCGTCGGTCTCGCCGCGAATCAGGTCGGCCTCGGCAAGCGTCTGTTCATCTACGACTGCCCCGATCAAGGCGAGGACGGCAAGATCTTCCGCCGCCGCGGCGAGGTCGTCAACCCGGTGCTCGAGACGTCCGAGATTCCGGAGACGATGCCCGATCCGGACGACGACGACGAGGGCTGCCTGTCCGTCCCGGGCGAGCAGCACCCCACCGGCCGCGCCGAGTGGGCCCGCGTGACCGGTACGGACGCCAACGGCGATCCCGTGGACATCGAGGGCCGCGGCTTCTTCGCTCGGATGCTCCAGCACGAGGTGGGTCATCTCGACGGGTTCCTCTACACCGACGTGCTCATCGGCCGACATGCACGGGCCGCGAAGAAGGCCATCAAGCGCGCCGGATGGGGCGTGCCCGGGCTCAGCTGGACGCCCGGCACAGTGGACGACCCGTTCGGCCACGACGACGAGGACGACGACTGACCGTCCCGGTGGGTACGCGGGTGATGCTGCGCTACCGGTTGCCACCCGGCCACACCCACCCGATGACGGACGTGATCGGCGAACTGGTGTCGGCCGACGCCGATGCAGTCTCGGTGCGCGGTAGGGACGGCGCACTGGTGCAGGTCGCAGCCGAACGAGTCGTGGCGCTGAAACCTCTGGGGCCCAAACCGATCCGCACCTCGGAGATTCGCTCGCTCGAGGCCGCTGCCGCCGACGGGTGGCCGGGCGTCGAGCGGGAATGGCTGGACGGTTGGCAACTGCGGTTCGGTCACGGGTTCACCGGACGCGCCAACTCGGCGATACCGCTCGAGCCCGGAGCGTCGATCACGGCCGAGACTCTTACACAGATCATCGACCGATACGCCGCTCACGGACTGCCCCCGACGCTCTCGCTCCCCGACCGCCTTGGCAGCGCCCCGGCGGGGTGGCGGACGTACAACGAAACCGCCGTCATGGCTGCAGATATCTCGAATCTTGTTCTGCGAGAAGGCGAATCGGCCATCGACGTGACCGCGCAGCCGACAGAGGAGTGGCTGACTTCCCTGCGCTACCAGGGCCGCGAGGCACCCGAGGGTGCAGCGGAGGTGGCATCCGCAATCCGGGGCGGCACCCTCGGTTTCGGCATGATCGGCGCGCGCTCGTCGTCGGCAGCCGCCGTCGGTCGCGCAGCCGTCACCACCGCCCCGGACGGTCGATGCTGGGTGGGATTGACCTCGCTCTGGGTCTCTCCCGAGCATCGCCGCAACGGCCTCGGCACCCTGATGTGCGAAGAACTGGTGCGCTGGGGACGCGAGCACAGCGCGACGCACGCCTATCTGCAGGTAGCCGTCGACAACACCGAAGCCGTTGCCCTGTATCGGGATCTGGGTTTCGTCGACCATCATCACTATCGCTATGCCCGACCCGAGAACGCAATCGGTCCGAACCCTGTCGGGGGCATTCGATAGGGTTCCTTCCCGTGCGCTTGGCTACTTGGAATGTGAACTCCGTCCGCTCTCGTCAGGATCGAATCGTCGATTGGCTGCAGCGATCCGATGTCGATGTCCTGGCGATGCAGGAAACCAAGTGCAAGGACGCACAGTTTCCGTACGAGCGGTTCACCGATATCGGGTACGAGGTCGCCCACGTCGGGCTGAGTCAGTGGAACGGCGTCGCGATCGCGTCGCGCGTCGGCCTGGACGACGTGCAGGTCGGCTTCGAGGATCAGCCCGGGTTCAGCAAGGATCCCGAGATCGATCCCGCTCAGGAGGCCCGCGCCATCGGGGCCACGTGCGACGGGGTCCGCGTCTGGAGCCTGTACGTGCCGAACGGTCGCGAGCTCGCCGATCCGCACTACACCTACAAGCTCGAGTGGCTCGCCGCGTTGAAGGCCGATGCGCAGGCGTGGGTCACCGCCGATCCGCAGGCGCAGATCGCGCTCGTGGGCGACTGGAACATCGCGCCCACCGACGACGACGTCTGGGATCCGGCGCTGTTCGAGGGCAAGACCCACACCTCACAGGCCGAGCGAGACGCCTTCACCGCGTTCGGCGATGCCGGCTTCACCGAGGTGACGCGACAGTTCACCCCCGAGCCCAGGACGTACACCTACTGGGACTACACACAGTTGCGGTTCCCGAAGAAGCAGGGTCTGCGCATCGACATGGCACTCACCTCTCCTGCCCTGGCGGCTCGGGTGACCGGAGCGTCGATCGACCGTGAAGAACGCAAGGGCAAGGGCGCGAGCGATCACGCTCCGGTGATCGTGGAGATCGGCTGAGCAGAGTCCACCGACCTGCCCGCCACCGACCTGGCGGCGAGAATCGCCCCGACCGCAATCAACAGTCCGTGCACTATCCGCACGGCCGGTGGCGTGTAGAACTGCGGCAGGAACAGCACGAACCCAGCGGCCAACACCATGGCATAGCGGTTGCGTAGCGCGAACACCACCAGCCCGACGGCGATCAGCACGAGTCCGAGCCCGAACATGACGGACTGCACGAGCGAGTATCGAATGGGGTCGGCCAGCTCGATCAGGCCCGGGTTCGAGGTCTGCGCGGCCTCGACACCGAGCGCATGCAGCGCGAAGGTTTCCGCTCCGTAGTACGGCAGTACCAACCCGACGCCGATCCAGGTGGTCACGACGGCAACATCGGACCGTCGACCCGCGTAGAGGACGAGGAGCCCGAGCGCGATGAATCCGAGCATGGCGAAGGTATGGGCGAGCACCCAGTTCGAGGATGCGAAGGCGTCGACCCCCGCGCTGCCCACCTCGTCCGAGTAAGGGCGCAGTACGGGATACGCGGCGAACATGACGCCGACGAACAGATACAGGGCTGTACGCATCGGGAGACACCACACCTTTCGAGAGCGACGCTCTCTACAGGAAGCAGTATTCACTCGATGGGTCGACAGTGCAAGAGCACCGCTCTCTATTCGACGATCAGGTCCAGAAATTCCTCGTGTTGCGCCACATATCGCCGGACGTAGGTGCAGATCGGAACGATGCGCCACTGTCGATCGCGCGCAGTGTTCAGCGACGCCCGCACCAGTACGCCGGCCCACCCGCGGTCGCCGTACTCCTCCTTGACGACGGTATGCATGAGCGCGACAACGGGGCCCACGCCGCCGTCGTCACCCTCACCGAAGCGGTAACCGAGAATGCCGACGAGTTCGTCGTCGACGAAGAGGTCGAACCTGTTGTGATCGACGTCGTCCTCGATACGAACGACGGGGCGATCGAGCGGCGCCGCCTCACGGGTCCGCCTGGGGAGAATGTGACTCATGTCACTTATGACACCAGTGTTGTCCATGTGACGCGAGACGAGTGCATCGATCGTCGCCGAGTCGAGCCCTTAATGTGACCAGCCACAATGCGACCAGCCTTGATGTAACCAGCCCTACTCGTGACCGAGCGATGTCGTCAGGGACGTCAGAGCGCGACGAGCATGTCGTTGTACTCCGGATTGGCCGCGGCGAAGCGCTGCACGTAGGTGCAGACCGGCTTGACCTTCCAGCCGTACGAGCGGGCGCTGTCGAGTGCGCGACGCACCAGAATGCCGGCCAGCCCTTGGTGGCCGAAGTCCTCGGTGACGACCGTGTGCATGAAGGACACGACATGAGTGCGCGTCGCGCGCGTGCCGTTTCCCTCCACCTCGTAGAACCCGACGATCCCGACGAGATCGCCGTTCAATCGGAGCTCGAAACGGTTCTGGTCCTTGTTGATCGAGACATCAGCGCTAGGAGAGCTTGCAAGCATGGGACGCCTCCTTCGCTGTGTGTGGAGTGATGAACGAATGAAATCGATGTGACGTGCACCACTATTAAACATGCGCGCGGTGGCTCTGTCACCTTTTCTACCAACAAACCTTCGGATGCGTAGGTTTGTCCGTCGAACACGACACGAATGCTGGTACGGATCATAAGCGTCCCTGTTCGCCGTTGTGATACAACAACATTCAAGACCGGCCCATGTTTTCTCCACGTCTTCGACAATCCGATCAACCTGCCGAGACCACCGTCCCCCTGCCCGCCGGTACTGTCTTCTCTCGTGAAGTTCCTACCGCTCACGCCCAACGGCGAGACTCCTGTCCGCGCGCTGACCATCGCCGGAACCGACTCCGGCGGCGGTGCCGGAATCCAGGCGGACAGTCGGACAATGGCGCTGCTCGGTGTCCACGCGTGCGTTGCCGTCGCCGCGGTCACGGTCCAGAACACCGTCGGCGTGACGGGCTTCCACGAGATCCCGCCGGACGTCGTCGCAGCGCAGGTTCGCTCGGTGGTGTCCGATATCGGTGTCGGCGCAGCGAAGACCGGAATGCTGGCCTCCACCGCGATCATCGAGGCGGTCACGGCCGTCTGCACCGAGGTGGGCATCGGGCGGGATCAGCCGGTCCCTCTGGTGGTCGATCCGGTGTGCGCGTCGATGCACGGCGATCCACTACTGCACGCCGAAGCCCTCGACGCCATCCGCCACACCCTGTTTCCCATCGCCTCGCTGGTGACCCCCAACCTCGACGAGATTCGGCTCATCACCGGCGTCGACGTGGTCGACGACTCCACCGCGCGCCGCGCCGCCGAGGCCCTGCACGGGTTGGGCGCGCAGTGGGCCCTGGTCAAGGGCGGCCACCTGAGAACATCCACGCACAGCACCGACCTGCTGTTCGACGGCGACACATTCCTCGAGTTCACCAGCGAGCGCATCGCCACCGGCAACGATCACGGCGGCGGCGACACCCTGGCCGCATCGATCGCATCGGCGCTGGCACACGGATACTCCATGCCCGACGCGGTGGCGTTCGGTAAGGAATGGGTCACCCGATGCCTTGCCGCGTCCTACGACCTGGGCGCGGGCCACGGCCCGGTGTCACCGCTCTGGCGACTGCACGAGTCGGAGGATGCGTAGATCGTCGGGTGCGCCCTTGATCTTCGGGGCGAAGAAGCTGCGACGATAGGGCTTGGAGACCACGCGCAACGCGTCGAGCACCTCCGGTGACACTGCGTCCAGTGCGGCGGCGGAGATCATGATGTTGCCGTTCCCGCCGGTCTGCATCACGCGGGCGGCGACGGTGACATCGACGCCCAGCCAGTCCGAACCGACCTGGCGCGGACTGCCGGTGTGAATACCGACCCGCATCGTCGGGGTGTAGCCGTCGACGTTCACGCCGGTCAGTGCTTCTCGTGCCGCGAACACGGCTTCGACGGCTTTGCCCGAATCGGCGAAGACGGCCATGATGCCGTCGCCCAGTCTCTTGACGACGTGCCCGCCGCGGACCGTGACCTCGGGTTCGACGGCTTTGGAGACCCTGCGGAGCAGCGTCAGGGTGGCGGTGTCCCCCGCGCGGAGCGACCACGACGAGAATCCGACGAGGTCCGTGAAGACGATGGTGACGTCGCGTTCGCCGCGACCTCGCCCTGCGCGTTCGAGAATCGCCTGCCACAGCTGCAGAGCCCCGAGTCCCACTTCGCGGGATGCGCCCGGTTCGTCGTCGAGTCCGTTCGCAGCCAGGAACCTGTCTGCGACGCGGGCCACGGCCAGTGCCCGTCCGGGACCGTCGATCGACAGGGGATCACCGAACGTGGGGTCACCGGGTAAGGCGCGACGCACACGCCGAACCGCCCCGACCACCGTGGGCGCTCGGTTGGTGGTGCGGACCCACTTCACCACCGAATCGACGACTGCGTTCACAACATCGAGCGTAACCCACGGTTACACATACTTACCCTCATCCTTCGGCACGTGCGGCCTCGCGCTCGGCTCCGACCGGTACCCCGTTGGGGCCCTCCACCGACTGCGCGTAGACGCCGATTCCGTAGGCCACCGCCGCGCCGTTCTTCGCCAGTGCTGCGCGGTCGACGTTCGCCAAGGTGTCCTGGTCGGTGTGGTAGTTCTCGTCGAACGTCTGATCCGCGGTGCCGCCCCACTTCTCGGCCTGCTCGGCAGTCTTGTTCTCGTCCGCGCCACTGAAGACGCCACCGGCCGGGATTCCGACCTCGATGAACGGGCCGTAATCCGATCGGCCGTCGAAATCGGTTCCGTCGACGGCGGTGCCCTCGTCGGCCAGTCGCTCGACGAAGGTCCGCTCGATGGCGTCGGATCCGGCCGGTCCAGCGGGCTCACCCACCTGGTCGGAATCGTCTCCGTCGTAGGCGAGGTAGCCGGCGTTGTTGGAGCCGATCATGTCGAAGTTCAAGTACAGCGCGATGTTTCGCTTGTCCTCGTCGGACAGGCCCTCGACGTACTTCGTGGAACCGACGAGACCGTTCTCCTCGGCACCCCAGAACGCGAAGCGCACCGCATTGGTGACCTCGGGTGCACTACCCATCTGCAGTGCGGTTTCCAGCACTGCCGCTGTGCCGGTGCCGTTGTCGTTGATGCCGGGGCCTTCGGGGACGCTGTCGAGGTGCGCGCCGGTGACCACCACGTTCTCGGTCGACCCGGTGGTGGTCTGCGCAATGATGTTGCGGCTCATGGTCGTGTCGGTTTCGGTCACCAGGGTCAGCGTCACCTCGGGTGCGGCGAGAACGGCCGCACCGTCCTCCTGACTCACGCCGCCGGTCGGAATCTGTGCGGTCTCGGCATCACCGAGCGTCCCCGAATCGAGCGGACCCGGTTCGTTGTTGACGATGATCGCCGCGGCCGCACCCAGTTCTGCTGCGACGGTTTGCTTCACACCGAACGGGCACACGCCGCGCGGAACCACCGCAACGGCTCCGGCCAGGTCGAGGCCGGCGTAATCGGTTGCCTCACAGCCGTCTGCATCGGCGGGAGCACCGACGACGCGTGCGGTGATCCCCTCGGCGGTGGTGGTGGGTGAGTAACTGAGTGCGAACACCGGGACCTCGGTGCCCGCCAGTGACAGAGTTTGGGTCTGCGCCTCGAAGGTCTCGAACTCGAATTCCGGGGTGGTGACCTCGAACCCGGCCGATTCGAGTTGTGAGACAACGTAATCGACGCTCGCGTCGTATCCGGCGGTGCCGGCGGCGCGGTTGCCGTCGTGTTCGGCGGCAATGCTCTCGAGCTCTTCCAGGTGGCCCACCAAGGCTTCCTCGGTGACCGCGGCAGACAGGCCCTGCCCGTCGGGTGTCGCGAAAACTCTGGCCGGTTCCTCGTCCGAGGTGGACGAGCAACCGGCCAGAATCAAGACAGTGACGGCGCTACCTGCAAGCAAGGAAATCCGCATAGCGGACACCATACCCAGAGAGGCCTCGCGCGTCAGGCGTCCCGACGATTGACGACCAACACTGCTGCGCCGAAAACAACCGCGGTGAAGACGACGAAGTAGATCAGGCTGCCGATCGGGCCCCAGTGAAAGTCGATTCCGCCGCTGGAGCCGAGGAAGTGGTTGGCATTGAGGAACGGCAGGAACGGCTGGATCTTGTCGCCTACCTTCGGGATGAGGCCGACGACGTTCTCGATGAGCAGCGGCCACAGCAGCAGCACGGCGATGGCACCGGCGGACTGTCGAATGAGCGCACCCACCGCTACTGCCAGCACGATCTGCACGAACGCCAGGATTGCCGCGCCGTAGACGACACGCCACGTGCCGTCCACATCGAAGCCGAGGAGCGCCCCGGCCTCCTCGCCTGCAATCGACTTCGCCAGGAACAGCGCGCCGAACGCCAGGACGAGAGACAGCACCGCGCCGTACACACCGACGATGAGCGCCTTGGCACCGAGGACCGAAGCCCGGTTGGTGACCGATTGGAACGTGGTGCGAATCAGACCGAACCGGTATTCGCTGGTGACGGTCAGTGCCGCCAGGATCATCAGCACCATGATGCCCAGCCCGCCCACACCGCTGGCCACGACGTCGTAGGCGGTGGTCGGAGGTAGGCCTTCCGGCGCGTCGGGTCCGATCGCGGTCTTGGCCGCCCAACCCAGGATGGCTCCGAAGCCGAGGCCGAACACCACCACGATCGCGCTGCACCACCACGGTGATTTGGTCGAGGTGAACTTGATTCTTTCTGCTGCCAAGACGCCCATCAGAGTGACCCGCCCATCGCTTGCTGAGTGTTCTGTTCTTCGGCTCCCGCGCCGTGATATTGCACTGTTTCTCCGGTGAGTTTCATGAACGCTTCTTCGAGAGATCCTCGCTGTGAGGCCAACTCGTGCAATGTGATTCCAGCTCGGCCGGCGATGTCGCCGATCGCGTCGGTGGTCGAGTTCAGCACCACCAGCGAGGGCTGAAGCTCATCTGTCTTGTCCGGCTCACGCACGGTGAGACCGGCCGTGGTCAACGCCTGGCGCAGGCCGTCGAGCTGCGGACTGCGGACGCGCACCGACGCTTCGGAGGCGCGATCGATGAATTCCTGCACCGAGGAATCCGAGATCAACTTGCCGCGTCCGATGACGATGAGGTGTTCCGCCGTCTGCGCCATCTCCGAGAGCAGGTGGCTCGAGACCAGCACCGTTCGGCCCTCGGCTGCCAAGCGCTGCATGAACTTTCGGATCCAGACGATGCCCTCGGGATCGAGTCCGTTGACCGGCTCGTCGAACAGCAGCACCTTGGGGTCACCGAGCAGCGCGCCGGCGAGTCCGAGTCGCTGCGACATGCCGAGCGAGAACCCGCCCGCATTCTTCTTCGCGACCTCCGACAGGCCAACCAGACGCAGCACCTCGTCGACGCGCGACTTCGGAATGCCGTTGGAGGCGGCCATCCACTCGAGATGCGCACGGGCCGAACGGTTCGGGTGTACCCACTTGGCGTCGAGCAGAGCCCCGACGGTACGCAGTGGTTGCTTGAGATGGCTGTAGTTCTTGCCCTCGATGGTCGCCGTTCCCGAGGTCGGGCGGTCGAGACCGAGGATCATCCGCATCGTGGTCGACTTGCCTGCGCCGTTGGGGCCCAGGAAGCCGGTCACGATGCCGGGTTTGATGGTGAAGGTGAGGTTGTCGACCGCCGTCACCGCGCCGTATTGCTTGGTCAGTCCTGTCACTTCGATCATGGGTACAACTGTCCCCGATCGAACGCGTGCGCACATCGACCTACAGTCGCCTTTTCCATCATCCTTTCGGATGACACACACCCTGAGACAGTTCGGTCGCAGGGGCGGCACGCGGTCAGCGGGCGGCGCGCGGCCGCAAATGCGCGCGCGTTTGCCAGATGCGCGCAAAGTCGACACACCAGTTCGCGCGCGTTTCACGAATGCGCGCGCGTTTGCGAGATGCGCGCCGGTGAAGCAGGTCGACGCTGCGCCCGACGACACCGCACCTCACATCGGCGAGCTGGCCTGCGCCCAGAATCGTTTCGGAATTCGGCCGGCGTGCCTGGCCTGATACCCCGCCGCCACCGCGTTCCGCATCGCCGACGCCATCAGCGCCGGGTCCTTCGCGCGGGTCACCGCGGTCGCGAGCAGCACCGCATCGCAGCCGAGCTCCATCGCGAGGGTCGCGTCACTGGCGGTACCGATTCCGGCGTCCAGGATCACCGGCACCGTTGCGGCGTCGACGATCATCTCGATGTTGTGGGGGTTGGCGATACCGAGTCCGGTGCCGATGGGTGAGCCGAGCGGCATAACGGCCACGCAGCCGATGTCCTCGAGCCGTTTGGCCAGTACCGGGTCGTCGGTGGTGTACGGCAGCACCTGGAATCCGTCGTCCACGAGTTGTTCAGCGGCCTTGACCAATTCGATGGCGTCGGGCAGCAGCGTGCGCTCGTCGGCGATCACTTCGAGCTTCACCCAGTCGGTCTCGAGCGCCTCACGTCCGAGTTGCGCGGTGAGCACTGCCTCGGCCGATCCTCGGCATCCCGCGGTGTTCGGCAACGGCGCGATGTTCAACCGGCGCAACAGATCCAATACGCCCGTCCCACCCGCGGCGTCGACGCGGCGCATCGCGACAGTGGTCAGCTCGGTTCCGGACGCGACGAGGGCTTCCTCGAGTACCGCGAGATTGGCCGCTCCCCCGGTTCCGGTGATGAGCCGGGAGGTAAAGGTGCGATCGGCGATGGTGAGTGCGCTAGCCACCCTGAACCGCCGTGAGAACGTCGATGGTCCAACCCTTTTCGACGCTGGTGGTGTCCCAGCGACTCTTGGGCAGCACCGCTCCGTCGACGGCGACGGCGATGCCCTTCTCGGGCAGGCCCAGGAATTCGAGCAGCCGACGCATGGTCATGTCCTCGGTGAGCAGGTGGTCCTCGCCGTTGACGGTGATGCCGATGGCAACCTGGGTCATGGTGTCCTTTCGATCTGTGTGAAGCGTTCGGGTGTGGCTGCTTTCGCCTCGGGCAGCGACTCGCCGGAGATCAGCGCGGAGACAGCGTCGGCGGTGATGGGCGCGAGCAGGATGCCGTTACGACCGTGGCCGGTGGCAACGATCACCCCGGGAGACAGCCTGCCGATCAGCGGCAGTCCGTCCGGGCTCATCGGCCTCAGGCCGGCAGCGGTTTCGTACAGTTCGTACTCGCCGATGCTCGGCATGAGTCGTTCGGCGTCGGCGATCAGGTCTCGTACCCCCGCCACGGTGACCTGGGTGTCCTCACCGGATTCGTATTGTGTTGCGCCGACGACCAATCCGTCGCCACGCGGTACCAGGTAGATCGCCCGACCGTGCACGGTTCCGCGTACGGTGCGGTGCGGCGGCGGAGCGGCGCTGGGTCGACGACGCAGCCGCAGGATCTCGCCTTTCACCGGCCGGACCGGCAGTGTCGGCCACAATGCGACGCAGCGAGAACCGGCGGCCAGGACCACCTGATCGGCGTCGGGCAAGGTCTCTACCGAACAACCGGAAAACTCCACTCCGGCGTCGAGACACGCCTGCTCGAGCGCGGCGACCAACGCCCGATTGTCCACGGACAGCTCGGTCGGAGCCAGCAGGCCGAGTCGAATGTTCTGTGCCAGTGCAGGTTCGAGCTCACGCAGCTGCGCACGTCCCAGAATCTCGAGTTCGTGCCCCTGTTCGCCCACCCACTCGGCGATAGTTCGTAGATCGGCCGCATCGGCCGAGTCGAGGGCAACCGTCACCGATCCGGTGGCGGAGAACACAGAGGGGCCGGGGAGGCGTCGGGCAAAGTCCGGCCACCGCGACAACGACGCAGCACCGAGATGCAGCAGTTCGTGCTCGCCCGGCCAGCCTTCGGACAGCGGTGCCAACATGCCGCCCGCGACCCAGGATGCGCCCTTGCCGAGTGCAGGATCGTGCACCACCACCCGGTGGCCGTCCTCCGACAGTCGTAGCGCCGTCGACAGCCCGATGACGCCTCCGCCGATAACGACGATATGCACGCGATTCACGTCCTCACTCCCTGCGCCCGCATGATCGGGTTCAGGTATTGACGGTAAGGGCGGCGAACCCACTCTCAGCCCCACGATCCTCGGGACTCCCGCGATTTCTCGGCCACTCCGTCGTCGGTGGCGGCCACCATGAGAATACAGTTCGTTTTGTGCATCCATCTCAGACCGCCCGCAATCAGACTCCCCGTGAGCGTCTTGCGTCCGCTCGCCTGTACCTGTGTACCGATGCCAGGCGCGACAAGGGCGACCTCGCGCAGTTCGCAGAGGCCGCGTTGTCCGGTGGTGTCGACATCATTCAGCTGCGCGACAAGAACTCCGCCGGCGAGCGCGAGTTCGGTCCACTCGAAGCGAAGGACGAGCTCGCTGCGCTGGCGATTCTGCTTGCTGCGACCAAGCGGCACGGTGCGCTGCTTGCGGTCAACGATCGCGCGGATCTGGCGCTGGCCTCCGGTGCCGACGTGCTGCACCTCGGTCAGGGCGATCTGCCGGTGCACTACGCGCGTCAGATTCTGGGCCCGGACGTGGTGATCGGACGTTCGACGCAGAACCGCGCGCAGTCCTCGCTCGCCGCGATCGAGGACGGCGTCGACTACTTCGCCGTCGGGCCGGTGTGGCCGACGCCCACCAAGCCCAACCGCTCGGCCGCCGGCCTGGAGACTCTCCGCGCCACCGCGGACTCGTTGCCGGAGCGGCCGTGGTTCGCCATCGGCGGCGTCGACGCGACCAACGTGAACCAGGTTCGAGCAGCCGGTGCCGATCGCATCGTGGTGGTCCGGGCGATCACCGAGGCTCGGGACCCACAGGCAGCAGCCCGCGAACTGGTCCGAGCGCTGCAGGCCTAGAGCCAACCCAATACTGCGGACGGCGTCAGCACCTGCACCGATTCCGGCAACCGGTCGCGTAGTCCGCGGTCGGCGGTGACCAGCGCCGTCAGATCTCCGCCCCGGTGGGCCTGGTCTGCGAGGGTGTCGTCACCGCTGCCGTCGGCGAGAATCACCGGGATGCGCGGGTCGTCCACCATGGCGTCGCGGGCCCGGCCTTCGAGGACTGCTTCGATTCGGGTGAGCCAGCCGTACTGACCGCTGGGCAGTTCGACGGTGCGCGGCAGTGTCTCGGCAAGCGAGGTCAGTAGTGCGCCTGTGGATCCGGCGCGGTCCTTCCACCAGCCGTTCGGCCGCGAGCCGAGCACGTTGGCGGTGTCCAGCAGTACGCGCAGCGGCGCGGTGCGCAGCGACGGCCAGCTCGACGCGAACCCCGGGTGCAACGGGAGTTCGTCGACGATCGACTCCGGCACCCAGCGCAGTTCGGTGCTCTCACCGTTCGGCACGGTGGTCAGCGCATGATCGGTGTCGGCGATGACCGTGGTGTAGGACCAACCGCTGTCGACGCTCGCCGTGACTCGCTCGCTGCGGACGCTCAACTGTTCGGCGGCAATACCGGCTTCCTCGTTGGCCTCGCGCACCGCCGCGTGCGCCGAGCTCTCGTGGGAGTCGCGGGCCCCACCGGGCAGGGCCCAGGTTCCGCCCTGGTGGCTCCACAGCGCACGGTGCTGCAGCAGCACCACAGGTTCGCCTGCATCGGACGGTGCGCGTAGCAACAGGCCGGCGGCGCCGTGCTTTCCCCAGTGTCGAGTGCCGTTCTCGCCGATCACCCAACCGTCCCCGTCACCACGCATGCTCACCACCCTAGGTGAATCACCTGCCTGTAGTGGCTGCAGTACGGTCCGCCTACTTATATGCTCGGGTGCGTGATCGCGGCCGGTATTACCCCCTCCGCTGCCGTCCCCCCGACAACGGCTACGCCCGTCGGTGTCGCTGCAGGCAAGCCACCGGTTCGATACACGATGCGCTCGACGCCCGCGCGGTTGGTCGCGATGGGAGTCGCGCTGGTGGTGTTGGCGTTGACGGTCGGAAATCTGGCCTCCACGGCCGTGACCGATCGAGTCGACACCCTGGGCACCCTGTTGGTGCGCACCGAGCCCTTCGCGAACTCGGCACAGAATCTGTACGGGGCCCTGTCGGTGGCCGACGCGGCCGCCGCAACCGCGTTCATCGCCGGTGGCCTCGAGCCGCCCGAGGTGCGCGAGCGGTACTCGCAGGCGCTCGGCGAGGCGTCGTCCGAGCTGATCGCGGCCTCGGCCGGAGTGACCGAGAACGACGCGGCCACCAGCGCGGTGCTCACGCAGATCGCCGCCGGTCTGCCGGTGTACAGCGGCCTGGTCGAGACCGCCAGAGCCAACAACCGGACCGGTAATCCGGTGGGCGCGGCGTATCTCGGCGAGGCGTCGACGATGATGCAGACGAGTTTGCTGCCGTTGGCCGAGAAGCTGTACACCGAGCAAGCGTCCCGAGTGTCGTCCGACCAGGAGCGCTTCACCAGTCCCCCGCTCTTCGCGATCGGGTCGCTGGTGTTCCTGTTGCTGATGACCGGCCTGGCTCAGTGGTACCTGTCGCGGACGACGCGCAGGACGCTGAACGTCGGATTCCTCACTGCCACAGGCGCTGTCGCCGGACTGCTCGGTTGGATGTTGGTGGTCGGTCTGATTTCGTCGATCGCCACCGACCGCGCAATCGACCGCGGAGTGTCTCCACTGAAGTCCTACACGACGGGTTTTATTCTGGCGCAGCAGGCCAGGGCGGACGAGACCCTCGACCTCGCGCGCCGCGGCGGTGGCCAGGACTATGGACAGTCGTTCGACGCGAACGTTTCTCGGTTGACGGAGATGTTCCAGGGCGACACTGCGGTGATCGACGCCGTGAACACGTGGTCCACCTCCCATTCACGGATCGATTCCGCTCTCGAGGTCGGCGACTTCAACGGCGCGGTCGCCATCGCCACCGGTACCGGCGAGTCCGATTCGGCGGCCGCGTTCACCGCGCTGGACAGCGTTCTGGTCGACGGAATAGAGAATGCTCGACGCGAATTGCGGTCCAACATCGACCGCTCGGTGTGGGTACTGTCCGGACTGTCCGACGGCGCGTACGTCCTGACCATCGCCGCCTCGGTGGCGTTCGGTATCGGCTTGTTCCCGAGGCTGCGTGAGTACCTGTGAAACGTCTTCTGGCCGTCGGCATCCTGGTCACTGCGCTGGTAGCCGGCTGCGCTACTCCGGAAAGCACTGCGCCGCAAGTGGAGACGACGTTCACCGAACCGCCGCTGCCGGACGGTGCGTCCGTCGCCGCTCGGCCGACGGAAAGCCCGGCCGACGACGAGTGTGCCCGCCCGACCGCCAGCCTGCGCCCGCTGCCGACCGGGACCGATGCGCCGCCGGTACCGCAGCCGACCATCGACGCACTGCGCGCCAAGGGCCGGCTGGTCGTCGGGTTGGATACGGGCAGCAACCTTTTCAGCTTCCGAGATCCGATGACCGGGCAGCTGGTCGGGTTCGATGTCGACATCGCCCGGGAGGTCTCGCGAGACCTGTTCGGTGATCCGAATCGCTTGGACTTCCGTATCCTGACCTCCGCGGAGCGGCTCGAAGCTCTGGAGAATTCGACGGTGGACATGGTGGTCAAGACCATGACCATCACGTGTGCTCGCCGCCAGGAAGTCCAGTTCTCCACCGTGTACTTCCAAGCGCAGCACCGTGTTCTGGTGGTGCAGGGTTCGGGTATCCGCGGAGTCGAGGACCTGGCCGACAAGCGGGTGTGCGCGGTGGAGGGCACCACCTCGCTGCGACGCATCCAGCGGGTGCAACCCGCCGCGACCGTGGTGACGGTACCGATGTGGTCGGATTGCCTTGTCGTACTCCAACAACGACAGGTCGACGCCGTCAGCACCGACGACGCGATCCTCGCCGGTCTCGCGGCTCAGGATCCGTATCTCCAGATCGTCGGCGAGAGCCTGAGTCCGGAGCCGTACGGGGTGGGAATCAACAAGAACGACGAGGATCTGGTGCGATTCGTCAACGGGACATTGGCTCGCATCCGCGCCGACGGTACGTGGAATCGCATCTACGACCGGTGGCTGACGGTGCTCGGTCCCTCCCCCGGTCCACCCACTGCGTCGTACAGCGATTAGGGGCCCGACATGGACGACGACGAACAGCAGCCCACGGCCCCGGCGCAGCGTACGCAGGCCGTGTCGAGGACCGACGACGGCGAACGCACACAGGCCGTGTCGAGAACACAGGCCGTCCCGGCAACCGACGGAGTAGAGCGGACGCAGGCCGTCTCGAGGTCACCGGTCGAGGACCGAACCGCGACCACGCTCACACGGACGGGTCGGTCCAGATCCGGTCGATCGCGCAGCACCGGTATTCGACGTCGACTCGGCGGCGGCCTGGTGGACGTGCCGCGGGTGGATCCGGTCGATCCCGCGACTGCGGTGATGTCGGATCCGTCCGTGCCGCAACACAAGCGGTTCTGTTGGAAGTGCAACGCGAAGGTGGGGCGCAGCGAGCCGGGCGAGCCCGATGTGGCCATGGGCATCTGCCCGCACTGCGGCGCAACGTTCGACTTCACTCCGTTGCTCGAGCCGGGCGATCGTGTGGTCGGCCAGTACGACGTTCAGGGTTGCATCGCGCACGGTGGCCTCGGCTGGATCTATCTCGCCATCGACCGCAACGTCAGCGACCGCTGGGTGGTACTCAAGGGACTGCTGCACTTCGGTGACGAGGAGGCCCATGCGGTCGCGGTGGCGGAGCGTCAGTTCCTCGCCGAGGTCGCACACCCCGGCGTGGTGAAGATCTACAACTTCGTCGAGCAGCCCCGCAGGGACGGGTCGACCGTCGGCTTCATCGTCATGGAATACGTCGGTGGCCGGTCGCTGCGAGACATCCTCACCGCCTGCGGCGACGGCGCGCGTCTACCCGTCGAGCAGGCACTCGCCTACGTGCTCGAAGTGCTTCCTGCATTGGGTTATCTGCATTCGATCGGTCTGGTCTACAACGACCTCAAACCGGAGAACATCATGGTCTCCGACGACCAGATCAAGCTCATCGACCTCGGAGCGGTGGCCGGTATCGAGGACTACGGCTACCTGTACGGCACGGTCGGCTATCAGGCACCGGAGATCGTGAAGACGGGACCGACGGTGGCGTCGGACATCTTCACGGTGGGTCGGACGCTGGCAGTGCTCACGCTGGACATGCCGTCGAAGAACGGCAAGTACCTCGACGGCCTCCCCACTGCCGAGGAATCCGAAGTCCTGCAACAATTTCCGTCGCTGCATCGACTTCTGCTGCGCGCCACCCACGAGGATCCGACACGGCGGTTCCGATCCGCGGACGAGTTCGCCGGCCAGGCCACCGGCGTGTTGCGCGAAATTCTGGCCATCAGAACCGGTGTCGAGCGGCCGGGACTGTCGACGGTGTTCAGCCCACCCCGCACGACGTTCGGCACCGAGCACTCGGTGGGCCGCACCGACACCTACGTGGACGGTACGGTGCGCCACGAACGGATGACGGCAGCCGAAGTGGTTGCTGCGCTACCGGTCCCACTGGTGGATCCCAACGACCCCAGCGCGCCGCTGCTCGCTGCAGCAGTACACGTCGAACCACGACAGACCCTGGATTCGCTTCAGCACGCCAAACGCAACGGCATCGAACGCGTCACCGCCGGTGCGGAGTCGACTCGCTCCAGCCCGGCGGAACTCGGTCTCGAGATCACCCTCGCCGAGGTCAAGGCCAATTTGGATCTCGGGAACGTCGTCGAAGCAACCGAGGTTCTGTCCAAGGTGCAGTCGACCGACCACACCGCAGATCCGTGGCGTGTGCAGTGGTACTCGGGTCTCATTGCCCTGCTGCATCACGAATACCATTCTGCGTTCACCAATTTCGACAACGTACTCGGCGCAATGCCCGGTGAGCTCGCACCCAAGCTCGCTCTCGGGGCGACCTCGGAATTGCTGGGCCATGTCGCCGCAGGCAACGACGAGGAGGCCGAGAAGTGGCGCGCCCGAGCCGAGGGTCTGTACCGGGCGGTGTGGCGAACCAATCGGGGCATCGTCAGCTCGGCGTTCGGCTTGGCCAGACAATTGCAGCGCCGCGGTGATCAGACCGGTGCCATCGCCGCGCTGGATCAGGTGCCGATCAGTTCGCGGCACTACTCCATGGCCCGCATGACGAGTGTGCTGACTCTGCTGATGGACCGGTCGCGAGCCGAACTGTCCGAGGCCGATTTCCGTTCTGCCGCAAGACGAGTGGCACTACTGCCCAAGGCCGAGAGCCGAGCGCTACAGATGCGGACGCTGGTGCTGGCGATGGCCCTGGACTGGATCGTCTCCGGCCACGCCGCCACAGCAGAACGCGAGCCCATTCTCAGCGTTCCGTTCACCGAGGACGGGTTGCGGCGCGGCACCGAGAAGGGCCTGCGAGCACTTGCCCGCAACGCCACCGATCGCGCCCACCGTTTTTCGTTGGTGGATCTGGCGAATGCGATCAGGCCGCGGTCGCTGTTCTGACTGCCGCGTGGTTCTAGCTGCCTTCTCGAACGAGGTCGTCCGTCGCGCGCGCAATCGCCAATTCCTCGTTGGTCGGCACCACCAGGACCGTGACGGTGGACGAGTCGGTGGAGATCACCCGAGCCTTCCTGCTGCGCAGGGAATTTCGATCGGCGTCGATCTCGATTCCGAAGCCCTCCAGGTTTGCCAGGGCGTCGGCACGCACCGCGGCGGCGTTCTCACCGACACCGGCGGTGAACGTGATGACGTCGAGCCGACCCAGCCCGATCATGTACGCACCTATGTACTTGCGCAGGCGGTGGATGTAGACGTCGTACGCCAGGCGCGCGGAGGCGTCGCCGCCGTCGATGCGTTGCTGCAGTTGCCTGAAGTCGTTGACCCCGGACAGTCCGATCAACCCGGAACGGCGGTTGAGCAGGGCATCGATGTCGTCGACACTCATGTTTGCGCTGCGGCGCAGGTGCATGATCACACCGGGGTCGATATCCCCACTGCGGGTGCCCATCACGAGACCTTCCAACGGCGTCAGACCCATCGAAGTGTCGACCGCCTTGCCGCCTGCCACAGCCGAGGCCGAGGCTCCGTTGCCCAGGTGCAGCACGATCTGATTCAGGTGTTCGAGATCGCGTTCCAGGAACTGCGCAACCTGGTCGGAGACGTAGTGATGAGAGGTGCCGTGGAAGCCGTAGCGCCTGATGTCGTGCTCGGCGGCGACGGTCGCGTCGATGGCGTAGGTTGCGGCCGCGTCGGGCAGGGAATGAAAGAAGGCGGTGTCGAACACGGCCACGTGCGGCACGTTCGGCAGTTGCTTCCTGGCGACCTCGATACCCAGCACGTTCGGCGGATTGTGCAGTGGTGCAAGGTTGCTGAGATCTGAGATCTGTTGCACGACGGCGTCGTCGATGATCGTCGGACGGTAGAAGACCGTCCCGCCGTGGACTACGCGATGCCCGACGGCGGCGACGACCGATTCCAGTGCGACGCCTGCATCGGAGAGCATCTCGAACGCCAGGGCCAGACCGGCACCGTGATCGGCGATGTGCTGGGTGCGCTCGACACTCTCGCCCCGGTGATCGAGTTCGACTCGGCCGTCGGATTCACCGATGCGCTCGACGAGCCCACTGGCCACGGACTCCCCCGAGCCGGGATCGACGAGTTGGAACTTGACCGAGGACGAACCGGAGTTGACGACGAGGATACTCACTTGCCCTCCTGCTCGGCTGCGTCCGAAATGCCCTGCGCCTGAATCGCCGTGATGGCCACGGTGTTGACGATGTCTTCCACGAGCGCGCCCCGAGACAGGTCGTTGACGGGCTTGCGGAGGCCCTGGAGAACAGGCCCGACGGCGACGGCACCGGCGCTGCGCTGGACGGCCTTGTACGTGTTGTTGCCGGTGTTGAGGTCCGGGAAGATGAACACCGTTGCTCGGCCCGCGACGTCGGAATCGGGGAGCTTGGATGCGGCGACGGACGGCTCGATCGCCGCATCGTACTGAATCGGACCCTCCACGAGCAGTTCCGGATTCCGTTCGCGCACAAGTGCGGTCGCCTGCCGAACCTTGTCGACATCGGCTCCGGAACCGGACTCACCGGTGGAGTACGAGAGCATGGCCACCCGCGGTTCGATTCCGAACTGCGCCGAGGTCTGCGCCGAGGATACGGCGATGTCGGCGAGCTGCTCGGCCGTCGGGTCGGGTACGACGGCGCAGTCACCATAGGCGAGAACACGATCGGACAGGCACATCAGGAAGATCGACGACACCGTCGACACGCCCTCGGTGGTCTTGATGATCTCGAACGACGGCTTGATGGTGTGCGCGGTGGTGTGCGCGGCACCGGAGACCATGCCGTCCGCAATTCCCTTGTGCACCATCATCGTTCCGAAGTACGAGATGTCGGTCATGATCTCGCGGGCGCGGTCGATCGTCATGCCCTTGTGCTTGCGCAGCTCGGTGTACTCGGCCGCGAAGTCCTCGGCGTAGTCGCAGTTCTTGGGGTCGAGCACTGTTGCACTGTCAAGATCGACGCCCAGTTCCGATGCGCGTCGACGAATGGGACCTTCTTCGCCGAGGATCGTCAGGTCGGCAACCTGCCGCTGCAGCAGGCGTCCGGCGGCCCGGAGGATGCGATCGTCGCCACCCTCGGGAAGGACGATGTGTTTGCGGTCGGCACGAGCCCGGTGGATCAGCTGGTACTCGAACATCTGCGGGGTCGTGATGGTGGGAATCGCGATATCGAGCCGCTCCAGAAGTGTTTTCGCATCCACTCGCTGTTCCATCAACCCCAGCGCAGTGTCGACCTTGCGCTGCGAGCCCACCGCGACGCGGCCGCGGGTCTGCGCTGCAGCAGAGGCGGTATCGAAGGTGCCGAGCTCGGTGGTCAGGATCGGCAACCGGGGACCGAGCCCCGCCACCAGACGAGCGATCGCCGGGTGCGGCTCGATGCCACCGTTCATGATGATACCGGCGAGAGACGGAAAGCCCTCCGCCTCATGGGCATTGACGAGAGCGAGCAACACGTCGGATCGGTCTGCGGGCGCGATGACGACAACGCCCTCGGTGAGGCGTTCGAGGATGTGCTCGGCCGTCATACCACCGACCATGACCCGCAACGCTTCTCGCTGCAGCAGCGACGAGTCACCGGAGTACAACTTCCCGTCCACCGCCTCGAGCAGTTCCGCCATCGTCGGCGCGACGAGGAGCGGAATCTCCGGCAGCGACCACGCAGGCACCCCGACCGACGCCAACGCATCGGTGACCGCATCGAGATCGTCCGGCGCACAACGGTTCGCCACGACCGCAGCCAAATGGGCATGGTGCTGACGCAGTTCGCCCTGGCACAGGGTGGCCAACTGCGCGATCTCGTCGGGCGTGCGACCGGAACCGCGGAGCGCAAGCAGCACGGGCGCACCGAGATTGACGGCGATGCGGGCATTGAAGCCGAGTTCACTCGGGCTACCGACGTCGGTGTAATCGCTGCCCACGATCACGACGGCGTCGCACTGGGAAGCCACCTCGTGGTACCGATCGACGATCTTGCTGAGCGCGGCATCCTGATCGGAGTGCACCTGCTCGTACGTGACACCGAGCGACTGCTCGTACGTCAGATCTGCCGTGGTGTGCTCGACGAGCAACTCGAGGATGTAATCGGGCTCCTCGGTGGATCGGGCGATGGGACGGAACACCCCCACCCGGGCTGCGGACGCGGCGAGCATCTGCAGCACACCGAGCGCGATGGTCGACTTCCCGCTGTCCCCTTCCGGCGAGGCGATGTAGATGCTCGAGGGATACATGTCCGACGCGTCGGTGCCGCTAGGCTCAGCCATGGCAGACAGCCTAGTAGGGGTCGTTCCGCAGGCTCCACTCCTGCCTGATACAGGTCGTTCCGCAGGCTCCACTCCTGCCCAGTGGGTTGGGGTGTTGACACCGGGCGCGGTCGGGTTGTCCCATGAACCATGGCCGAATCACCGTTCCCGGATGTGCGCTGGGGCAGCGAAACCTCGTTCATCCGCAAGCCCGCCGTGAAGTTCGCGTCGACGAAGCCCGGTTCCTGGGTCATCAGGAACCTCGCAGGCGTCGACCGGTGGTTGCTGACCAAATCCGACGGCCGCTTCACCGTCCTCGGACCCATCGCGGCACCGGTGGTGTTGTTGACCACCACCGGCCGCAAATCCGGCAAGCCCAGGACGAGTCCGCTGCTCTACTACCGGGAGGCCGACAAGATCTACGTCGTCGGATCCAATTTCGGTCAACAACACCACCCGGCGTGGACGTCGAACCTCCTCGCCGACCCGAAGGCCGTCGTGGCCATCGGCGGCAAGAAGATTCCGGTGACGGCAACCCGCATCACCGGCGACGAGAAGGCCCGCATCTACCGACAGTTCGACGCGATGGTCGAGGTGTACGGCGAATACGAGACCAGGACCGACCGTGAAATGCGATTGTTCGCACTCACGGCCGATCTCTAGCCCTCTCGGGAGTCAGCCGAGCTTGCGTAGGCGCGGCGCGAGGTCCTTCTCGAAGAGTTCGAGGAACCGCTTCTGATCGTGGCCCGGCGCGTGGAACACCAGGTGATTCAGACCGGCATCGGTGTACTGCTTGACCTTCTCCACTGCCTCGTCCGGGTCCGACGCAACGATCCACCGCTTGGCGACCTGCTCGATCGGCAGTTCGTCGGCCGCCTTCTCCATCTCGATGGGGTCGTCGATCGAGTGCTTCTGCTCGGGCGTCAGTGACAGCGGGGCCCAGAAGCGGCAATTCTCCAGCGCCAGTTCGGGGTCGGTGTCGTAGCTGATCTTGATCTCGATCATCTTGTCGATCTCACCGGCGTCGCGCTCGGCCTTGCCCGCGCCCTCTTCCACGGCCGGAAGCAGCTTGTCGGTGTAGAGCTCCATGCCCTTGCCCGAGGTGCAGATGAATCCGTCGCCCGCGCGTCCTGCATACCGCGCGACGACGGGTCCGCCGGCCGCGATGTACACCGGGATGCCGCCCTCGGGGACGTCGTAGATCGACGCGCCCTTGGTCGTGTAGTACTCGCCCTCGAAGTCGACGCGGTCGCCGAGCCACAGCTCGCGCATCAAGCGCACCGACTCACGCAGCCGCGCGAAACGTTCCTTGAATTCCGGCCATTCGCCGGTGAATCCGGTGGCGATCTCGTTGAGTGCTTCGCCCGTGCCCACGCCGAGCATGATGCGTCCCGGGTACAGGCACCCCATCGTCGCGAATGCCTGCGCGATGACCGACGGGTTGTAGCGGAACGTCGGTGTCAGTACCGAGGTGCCGAGCTGAATCGTGTTCGTACGCTCACCGACGGCCGTCATCCAGGCGAGCGAGAACGGGGCGTGCCCACCCTCGTGCCGCCACGGCTGGAAGTGGTCGCTGACCGTCGCCGAATCCATCCCGTGCTGCTCTGCGAGTACACCGAGCTCGACCAACTCACGCGGTCCGAATTGCTCCGCCGATGCCTTGTATCCGAGCTTGAGACCCTGCGCCACGCCGAACTCCTGTCGTTGGTCGTCTAGTCCTTCGATTGTGCACCTGTGGCGGTTCGCCACGCTCTACTGGATCCCCAGAACTGTGACCACCGCGGCCAGCACCGCCACCGAACCGATACCCACGGCGAATATCCACAAGTCTCGTGATTCCGGCATCGGCGCACCGTTCTCCAAGGCATCGCGGACGCGCATCCACCGTCGCAGACCGATGATCGGGGCCGCCGCGGCGAGCCCGATCAGAATCAATCCGAGCCCCGTGCGGACCCACCCGGTGCTGAAATCGGGAACCAGGTGGACGACCGCAATTCCACCCGCGAGCAGGCCTAGCGACGTCCGCAACCAGGCAAGAAACGTGCGTTCGCTGGCAAGCGTGAACCGCTCGTCGGGGCGCGTCACGCCGGAGCGGTGATGCGTTCGCGGATGAGTCGGGCAACGAGTTCAGGATCGCCGGGGGTGAAGACCGGCGAGATGCGGCGAATGGTGAGCACCACTGCAGTGTCCTTCTTGGGACGCATCACGTCCAGCGGAAGCCACTGGTCGTCGGTCGACGCACCCCATAGCCGCCACCGCCCGTTCCAGTTGCCGAGGACGGCGGTGTCGACGGCACGAATCCTGTCGTACGGCACGAACTTCTTCGTGGCCAAGGGGAAGTAGTAGCGCCTCAGCGTGACGCCTGCCTCGTCGAGAAGAACCAGCCCGTCGTCGTAGATCACATCGCAATTTATTCGCACAGGTAACGGTATGTCTTCGAGCTCAGAGCACGCAACAGCGGATTTCGGAACCTATCTCGGGTTCGGTGCGGGCGTTCTCACCAACGTCAGGTGAGACGTCCGACGTAGCTCGAATCCGATGGACAAGTAGAGCTCGATGGCGCGCACGTTCGCGTCCGACGCATGGAGGAACGGCTCCTCGCCACGGGCGCGGATACCGTGACCGATGGCGCGAACCAGATCGGTCGCCAGCCCCTGCCCGCGGAACGCCGGGTCGGTGCACACCGCACTGATCTCCGTCCATCCCGGCGGGTGCATGCGCTCGCCAGCCATCGCGATCAGAGCGCCGCCGCGTCGGACCCCGAGGTAAGTGCCGAGTTCGATGGTCCGAGGCAAAAACGGCCCGGGTTCGGTGCGGCGAACCAGATCGAGCATCTCGGGGACGTCCGCTGCGGTCAGCTCGACCGCCTCGGCGAAGGGCCGCGTTTCGAGATGCGTGCCGATCAGCTGCACCAAACCGAATGTTTCTACATGCGACCACCCCGCGGGCAACTCACGTTCCGGACCGTCGATCCCCACCACGGTGCGCGGGCCGAACAGGGCCGCAATGTCCTCCCAGTCCTGGCGTTCGAGGACATCGGGGTGAACCAGAAACGGAGACACCTCGGGATCGGCACGGATTATCCGCCCGCGCCGGACTGCGAACCGCGCCAACGCGCCTTCGAGGGAGTTACGGATGGGGTCGTCGAGTAGATGAGCGGACACAGCAAATAGAGTCGCACGAACAGTCTTCGGGTCGACGCGCCGTCCGAGCCGGATGCCAATACTTATACCGGTATAGTTATTCGTCACACGACGAAAGGCAGACCATGATCGAAATCCTCCCGCCGAGCAAGATCCCCCTCGCACGCAAATCGGGAGCGTTGGTCGCCGAGATTCTCCAGACCGTCCGCGAGCGTGCCACCGTCGGCACCAACCTGCTCGAGATCGACGAGTGGACCAAAGACATCATCCTCGGGGCCGGGGCAACGTCCTGCTATGTCGACTATGCACCGTCCTTCGGCCGCGGCCCGTTCGGTCACTACATTTGCACCTCCGTCAACGATGCGGTGCTACATGGACTTCCGCACGACTACGCCCTGGCCGACGGCGATCTGCTGACTCTCGATCTCGCCGTGATCCTCGGCGGCGTTGCAGCGGACTCCGCCATCAGCTTCGTCGTCGGCGATCCTCGAAAAGAAGACACCGCAATGATCGACGCCACCGAACGAGCATTGGCCGCAGGAATCGCCGCGGCTCGGCCGGGAAACAAGATCGGCGACATCTCGCACGCAATCGGCACAGTCCTCCGCGAAGCCGGCTACCCGATCAACATGCAGTTCGGCGGCCACGGCATCGGCTCCACCATGCATCAGGACCCACACGTGTCCAACTCCGGACGCCCCGGACGCGGCTACGGCCTTCGCCCCGGCCTGATGCTGGCACTGGAGCCCTGGATCATGGAGGACACCGACGAGCTCGTCACCGACGACGACGGATGGACTTTGCGGAGCACGACGGGATGCCGCACTGCGCACAGCGAGCACACGGTGGTCATCACCGACGACGGTGCCGAGATCATGACGCTCCGCTCATCCTGACCCGACGGCCACGGGGTCAACCGGTGCGATCACAGCGAGTGGATCCTTCGCGGAACTGCCGACGATCGACGATTCGGTGCGCCACCCGTCAGGCGCTCACGTGTCGTCACCCAGCCGACGATGTTGCGTAACGCCGACCGTCACTGCGGCAGAGCAGCAGTTCTGCGTCGACGATTTCGCCGGACCACCACGAACACGAGCAGTGCAACCAGAACCACGGCGATCACGGCACCGAGTGCCGTCGCGCCGCGGAAACCCGGCGCACTGGTGTCGAGGGTGCGTTCACCGGCGTGAGCGGCATTGCTGGTGCCGAGGACGATCGTGAGCGTCAACAAGTTCGGGATGGCCGTCACGACAGCCAAGATCACGGCTCCGATGGCGAGCTGCTTGCCCGCCCTACCCTTGCGCACCGACCAGGCGCTCCAGAAGAACACCAGCGGCGCGAACGTGCAGACGATGCCGAACAACAGGCCCCACAGAATGCCCTTGGTGAACGTCCGGTCCGCGAGACTCTCGACCCGCAGACTCCACCAGCGCGGCAGGAATGCAGCCAGGACGAAGTACGCGATCAACAACAGAACGATGCCGGCTCCGACAAGGATGCCTCGCCTCTTCCAGTTCGCCGAGCTGGTCGACGGTGCGGGCGTGGTCGGATCGGCAGTCATGAGGACATGGTAGATCGTGCCGAGCAGTACCCCACTCGAGTCGAGACCCGATCGTTAGCTCTCCTGTCCGCACAGCAACGCTGGACCGCCACCACGTGGACGCTGAATTCGCTGCGGGCACCCGTTGCAATCACGCTGACTCGAAAGCCGGGCGCTACCGATCCCCGTCCGTCGACCTCCAAGAAGATCCGGTCTCCCGCTCGAAAGCCGGTCGCACGTCAACGGTGTCGTACACGATCGACAGTGTCGCGATGCGGCCATCACCGTCAAGTTCGGCGACATCGACGACGTCGAACGGGGCAGCCACCCCGGAGGGTAGCCGCCAGTCGAAATGGAACCAGAAGGTGACGAGCCGAGTTCCTGCCGAGGTGCGCCCCTCGGCCACACCTTTCGACGTCAGCTCAGCGCTGGCGGTATCGATGAACAATGCTCGATAGAAGTCGGGTGCGGGCGTCGGACCGTACAACGGCGAATGCACGACAGCACCTGGCGCGAACAGACTGACGATCGCATCGAGGTCGGCGCGATGGAGGGCGTCGAGGTAGCCCTTCACCAGGTCGTCCGTGGTCGAGTTCATGTTGCCCACGCTAACCGATCGCAGAACGTTGGCAGCAGCCTCCACAGAGGGGCTCGAACAGCTCCCGCGTCAGGGAACCAGCACGAACTTTCCACGCGGGTGTGTCGATTGCAGTTCAGCATGCGCCTTCGCGACGTCGTCGAGCGGGAAGGTCTTGGCAACAGTCACTTCGAACACTCCTGCACCTGCCTGCTCCAGCAACACCGGCGATGCGAGGCGTCGACGCTCCATGCTCGCCGGCCCACCAACGGTGAGAAACCCGTCCGACGATGCCCGCCCGAAGGCTGCCGTGCTGACCAATCTCGAACTGTCCGTGAGCAATTCGAGTGATACATCGACGGCCTCATCGGTGCCCACCGTGTCGATTGCCGCATCCACCCCATTCGGTGCGGCTGCTCGCACACGGTCGATGAGTCCGTCGCCGTATTCGACGGGCTCGGCCCCGTAGGCCCGGAGTGCATCGTGGTTCTGGTGGCGCGCAGTCCCGATGACGGTGGCACCGCGCTCCCGAGCGAGCTGAGCCACCACGGACCCGACGCCGCCTGCCGCCCCGTGCACTAGAACCGTGTCTCCGCTCGTGACACCGACGGATTCCAACGCGTCGTACGCAGTTCCGGCCACGGCCAGTACGCCAGCAGCAACGTTCCAATCCAAGGCTTCCGGCTTCGGGAACACGAACCGCGCGGGAGCCAGAATCCGCTCGGCGTACGTACCGTTCTGGCCGGACACGATTACCTCGTCGCCGACGGCGATAGGCCCGACCGGGCCCTCGACACCTTCGCCGACCGCAACGACGATGCCCGACGCCTCGCTGCCCAGTGGGATCGGAAGCTTCGATGCATCGGTGCCGAACGCACCGCTGTAGCTCTTGTAGTCGAAGGGGTTGACGCCGATCGCCTTCACCTCGACCAAAACCTCACCTTCGGACGGTTCGGGTAGCTCTCGTTCGATGATCTCGATGGCGTCCGGTCCACCGTAGGACGCTGCAACTGCGGCTCGTGTCATAGGCAGTACAACGGTCGACACGACGCCGTTGTTCCGCTCGAAACCGAGGTGCAGACCGAGACGCCGTTCACAGCGCGGCGAAAGCTGTCCCAAGATTCTCGAACGCAGAGGCCGCGTTTATCAGTCAGACGGCCACCGACAGTTCAGGGCATTCGCTGCCTTCCGGACCTGAATGAAGCTGCTGCTGAGCAGTATTCGATGCGTCAGCAACCACGCGTTGCACCCAATACGCGACTGTTCGATCAGTGGCGGCAAACCGATCCAGCACGTCCATGCACAGCCAGGTCGCGACCGAGAAATCCTGTTCCACTCCGTCGAGCCCGATCAGTGCCAACTCGTCGCCCACGGCGATGAGAGCGCGATCGACACCGGAACTACGACGCTCGAGCCATCCCAACGCCCGCCGGAGGTACTGCCAATCGGCCGCGGGCACAGAGTCGGTGGCCGATTGCCTGCACAGTTCCGCCGTCGCAGCGAGCGCCTCGACAACCGGTACCGACAGTGCACCGTCGAGTTCGGCGAGCATGCCCCGATCGGAATCCAAAAGGTCGGCCATGTAGCGCCAACGCGCCGAAGGGGCGACATCCTGGGGCCACAGGTCCGTCGTACCGAACTGGAGTCGCGTGATCAGTTCCTTCGGTGAACTGCCCGGAGCGGCGAAACGAAATGCGTCGTTCATGTCGATCATCCCCACTGGGTCAACACACAACATCGGACACCGGCTCGATACTCGAGCTCGGAGAGACAGCCAAGCAGTGGCTTTCGTCACCGATGCAAGCAACGCTGCTGTGGTCGTTACGTCCGCCTTGGGGGATATTGAACGCCGCCACCAGCATCTACGCGACTCGTCGTTACCAAAAATCGACAACGTCACACTGGTGGCCGATGTGTAATCCACCACATAGTGCAGCGCTCCGACCGGGCCGTTTCGACTGCCGAGTGCGAGCAGGAACGTGTGTTCGAAAACTTGTCGGTGGGTCGCGATAGATTCTGTTCATGCTTTCGGGGGACGGCGGATCAGGGGTGGACGGCATCGAGACGGTGCCGCCCGCCCCTGAGGTGTCCGATCCCGAACTATCGGTGCTGGTGGATCGTGTGGAGTCCGCGGTCGCGGAGCTGGCGGAACAGGCGTCGGTGTCGTGGACCAACGCCGACCGGCGTGCGGTGATCCAGCGGATGGAAACGCTCACCCGATCGGTGACCGCGTACTCGCACACCTGGCTCAACGAACTGATCACTCAACACGGCCTCGATGTGTATCCGGGGTCGGTGCCGTCGTCGGTGGCATGGATGCTGCGGATCACCCCACGAACAGCAGGAGCACGAGTGCGACTGGCTGCGGAGTTGGGTGACCGCACCGCACTCTCGGGCGAGGTTCTGCCGCCGTTGCTGCCGCACACCGCCGACGCATTACGGGCGGGGTTGCTCGATGCCCAGCATGTGCAGATGATCCGCGAATTCTTCAAGCACTTGCCTGCCAGTGTGGATCCGCAGACCCGCGATCTCGCCGAGGAGCAGTTGGTGGGCTTCGCGTCGACCAGACGGCCCGACGATTTTGCGCCGTTGGTGGCGAACCTGGACTCGATCCTCAACCCCGACGGCGATCACGACGAGGACGAGGACGAGGACGGTAAGCCCAAGCCACGCAAGCGACGCGATGCCTTCTTCTACCTCGGCGAACAAGGTGCAGACGGCATGTCGGAAGGCAAATTCTGTGTCGACCCCGAACTCCGCGCCTACCTCGAAGCCTTGTTCTCCAAAGCCGCGAAACCCGGCATGTACAACCCTGCCGACGGACAACCGATCACCGATGACGAGACCGAAAGCGACGAGACCTCCGGCGAGGACACCAAGTGCCCCCCAGGCGCGAGCGACGGTGCACGTCCCGATTCTGCAGCAGCCGAACCGGATTCGTCCGTATCGGGTGGGGTCTCCGATACCGAGACACCACCGCTACCGGAGCCGAAACACGGGTGGCGAGATGATGCGGGATTGTGGGGCGACGGTCCATGTGACAGTGACGGCTCTTGCAGTGACGGCTCTTGCGGTGACGGCCCTTGCGGCGACGGCGACGGCGACGGCGACTGCGGAGGTGGCCATTACGGAGGTGGCCATTACGGAGGTGGCCACTGCGGTGACGACTGCGGACGTGGCCTCGAATGCGGTTGCGGCACAGGCTCCGAAGACACCTCCTCCGAGGACACTTCCTCCGACGGCCCTGCTGCCGGGCGTAGCGCTGGCGGGGACACCGCCGGGCAAGGTGAGAGCCGTGAGGCACGGGCCGAGGCGGCGGCGTCCACGCGCGCGGCCGCAGTCCAGCGTGATATCCGTACCCAGAACGAACGCCGTCACGACGCCCTGAAACTGGCGCTCCGACACACCCTCGCCTCCGGCACCCTCGGCACCCACCGCGGCCTGCCCGTCACCGCCATCGTCACCATGACCCTGAAAGATCTCGAAGCCGGCTGCGGATACGCGAAGACCGCCACCGGATCACGCGTATCGATCCGCGACGCCATCCGCATGGCCTCCCACGCCCACCACTACCTGACCATCTTCGACGACCACGGCAGAGCGTTGTACCTCGGCCGATCGAAACGCATCGCCTCCGCCGATCAACGCATCGTGCTCATCGCCCGCGACCGTGGCTGCAGCTTCCCGTCCTGCACCCGTCCCGCGACCTGGTGCCAAGCCCATCATGTGACCGACTGGGTCGACGGCGGTTACACCGACATCGACGGATTGACCTTCGGCTGCGATATGCACCACGCACTCGTCGGCACCGGCCCCGGAAAATGGGCCACCACCAAAACCACAGCAACACACCGATATCCAGGCCGCACCCTCTGGCACCCACCCACCGGAATGGACCCGCGCAGGCGCGGGCTGATCAACCACGCACACCACCCCGAAGAAGTCCTCTATCCACCCGACAACCCCGGAGATGCCGGGGACGAAGAACCACGACAACCCGCATGACGGCCAGCACCATCTCAGGGCACAGCTCTGCGCTGCACAGACATGCGCCGGAGCCGACGGCATGCCACACGGCGGTCGATCCACGCTTACGCCCAATACCGATCAGGTCTTCGATGAGGGCAACCATCATCGGAGTGGTACGAGTACATGGCGTACGACGAGCTTCGTGCAGATCGCATCCGCGACATCCTCTCGGACCAGGAAAGTCTGCGAGCAGAAGATGTTCAGCGGTCTGGCGTTCCCGGTGCGAGACAAGATGGTGGTGTGCGTCGGCACCGGAAAGCGGGCTCTGCTGGTTCGGGTGGATGGAGCCCACCACGCTGTCATGGGCCGCGATCGCTGATGGGTGCAGGGTGGATCACCGTCGACGCAGCGGCGCCGAGGAACGAGGCAGCACTGCAGTTCTGGGTCTCCGCGGCTCTGGAGCACAACGCCAACCCACCGAACCCAGCGAACCCAGCGAACGCAGCAAAGACAGCGAACACAGCGGGCGGGTAGCACCCGTCGACGTTTCCGCCTCGATCCCACGGACCAGGGGCAGTCCGAATCACGCTGATCGGAAGTCTTGCTCGACGCGGAGATTCTCGCGACGATCGGTCGAGTCCATCACTCATCGAGGAACGGGTCAGCCATGGTCGAGCACGTCGAATCTCGGAATTGGCAGATCGACGCACTCTGCCGCGGACAGGACTCGGAGATCTTCTTCTCCCCGTCCGGCGAAGGGCGATCCGCACGCCGCGCCCGGGAGGACCGCGCGAAGCAGGTGTGCGCGGGCTGCGGGGTCGTCGAGCAATGCCGACTGTTCGCACTGGCCGCCAACGAACCGTTCGGAGTCTGGGGCGGAACGACTGCCCGCGAGCGACAACAGCACCGAGCCAACTCCCGACGTAGCGAAGAACTGCAGGCGAGCTGAGTACCGGTAGTAGACAATGGAAGGGTGAGTGAAACCGAGAAGCCTCAGCAGTGGACGTACTTGATGGACATGGACGGCGTTCTGGTTCACGAGGACCATCTGATTCCCGGTGCCGATACGTTCCTCGCCGAGCTGCAGGCCAACGAGATTCCGTTCATCGTGCTGACGAACAATTCGATTCGCACACCCCGCGACCTGCGGGCGCGCCTGGCATTCACCGGCCTGGACATTCCGGAGAAGTCGATCTGGACTTCCGCTCTCGCCACGGCGACGTTCCTGGGTAACCAGCGGCCCGGGGGCAGCGCCTATGTCGTCGGCGAGTCCGGTCTGACCACCGCGTTGCACGACATCGGCTACACCCTCACCGACTCGAGCCCGGATTACGTGGTACTCGGCGAGACCCGGACGTATTCGTTCGAGGCCATCACCACCGCCATTCGACTCGTCGAGAAGGGTTCGCGTTTCATCGCCACCAACCCCGACGCCACCGGCCCGTCCCGTGAGGGCTCGTTGCCCGCGACCGGTTCGGTGGCCGCGCTGATCACCAAGGCCACCGGCAAGGAGCCCTACTACGTGGGCAAGCCCAACGCGCTGATGATGCGTTCGGCGCTGCGCGCGATCGGCGGACACTCCGAGAACACACTCATGATCGGCGACCGGATGGACACCGACGTGCTCTCGGGACTCGAAGCCGGGCTGCAGACCATCCTGGTTCTCACCGGAATTTCGACGGTCCAGTCCGTCGAGCAGTACCCGTTCCGACCCACCAAAGTCCTCGATTCCGTCGCAGACCTGGTGGGCCGCACACAGAACCCGTTCTGATGACACTCGAATTCGTACTCTCCCGCAAGGATCACCACGTCGTCGGACTGGGCGTACGGCACGCGTTTCCCGATATCGCCGACGCGGTGGCCGCGGTGCGGGCGGGCCGAAATGTCGTCGGCGCACTCCCCTTCGACATGTCCGACGCCACCGCCCTGATCGAGCCGGAGGAGTTCTACCGCCTCGACGGGCCCTGGGCGACCGTGGACGCTCTGCCGTCGCTACCGACGGTGACCGTCTCGCGGCAGATTCCGGAACCGGACGTTCACGTGCAGCGAGTGCGGGCTGTCGTCGAGCAACTCGAAGCCGGTGTCGCGGAGAAGATCGTGCTCGCGCGGGCAATCGAAGTGACGGCGGATTCGCCGATCGAGGCTGCCTCGGTGTTGAGCGCGCTCGTCACGCGTGATCCGATGGGCAACGGCTTCCTGGCCGACCTGTCCACTGCAGGCAAGCCCGGCACCCGCATCGTCGGTGCGAGTCCCGAGTTGCTGGTGCGCAAGCGCGGCACCATCGTCACCTGCCACCCGTTCGCCGGAACGGCAGCGCGCTCCACCGACCCCGACGAGGAAGCACGCATCTCCGCAGCGCTGGCGGCCAGCGCCAAGGACCAAGCCGAGCACCGCTTCGTCGTAGACGAGATCAAGGCAGCGTTGGCACCGTTCTGCGAGACGCTCGATGTGCCCGAGTCACCCCAGTTGAGCAGCACACCTCAGCTGTGGCACCTGTCGACGCCCATCGTCGGGACCCTGGCCGATCCCGCGACGTCCGCGCTCGACCTCGCGCTGGCACTGCATCCCACCGCCGCCGTCGCCGGTGTTCCCCGAGCCGCGGCAATGGCTGCGATCACCGACGTCGAAGGATCTCGAGGCTTCTACGCCGGAGCCGTCGGATGGACGGACGGTAGCGGTGACGGCGAATGGATGGTGACCATCCGCTGCATCGAGCTCTCGCCAGATGGACTGTCGGGCACCGCCACCGCCGGAGGCGGCATCGTCGAGAACTCCGATCCCGACGCCGAACTCGACGAGACCACTGCGAAGTTCAGAACGGTGCTCAGCGTCTTCGAGCGCTGACCCGGCTACTTCAGCGCCTGGTCCAGATCTCCGATCAGATCCTCGGTGTCTTCGAGGCCGATTGAAATGCGCACGACGCCGTCGGTGATCCCCACTGCCGCACGCCCTTCCGGACCCATCGCGCGATGCGTGGTGGTCGCCGGGTGGGTGATCAGCGACTTGGAGTCACCGAGGTTGTTGGAGATGTCGACAATACGCAGTGCGTCGAGCACCTCGAAGGCGCGCTTCTTGCCCTCTCCCTCGGGGGCGTCGAGCTCGAACGTGACGACGGTACCGCCGCCCGACATCTGCGACTTGGCCAGCTCGTACTGCGGATGTGACTGCAGGAAGGGATATTTCACCCAGCGCACCGACGGATGGCCTTCGAGGAATTCGGCGATCTGCAGTGCGGAGTTCACCGAATGCCGCACCCGCACCGGCATCGTCTCGAGTCCCTTGAGCAGCGTCCAGGCATTGAACGGACTCAGCGCAGGGCCGGTGTGCCGCATCAGGGTCTGCACCGGTCCGTCGATGTACTCCTTCGATCCGAGGATCGCACCACCGAGCACCCGCCCCTGACCGTCGATGTGCTTGGTGCCCGAGTACACCACCACATCGACGCCGAGTTCCAGGCTGCGCTGCAGCAACGGCGTCGCGAATACGTTGTCCAACACCACCGTTGCGCCGGCGGCATGAGCCAGCTCGGATACGCGTCGAACATCGACCAACGACTGCATCGGATTGGACGGGGTCTCGAAGAACACGGCCGTCGTCGGCACCGACAGCGCCTGCTCCCACTGCTCGAGGTCTTCGCCGTCGACGAACACAGTCTCGACACCCCAGCGCGGCAGAATCTCGTTGCAGACGACGAAGCAGGAACCGAAAAGGCTACGCGCAGCGACCAATCGGTCACCGGCCTTCAACAGTGCGCCGAGTGCGGTGAACACCGCGGACATCCCACTCGAGGTACCGAAGCACGCCTCGGCCCCCTCGATCAACCGCAGCCGCTCCTCGAACATCTTCACCGTCGGGTTGCCGTAACGCGAGTACACGAAGTGATCGATGTCGCCGGTGAAGGCCTGCTCGGCTGCGCCGGCACTCTCGTAGACGAAACCCGAAGAGAGATAGAGCGCTTCGGCGTTCTCGTCGAAGCCCGATCTCATCAGACCGCCGCGTACCCCGAGCGTTGCCTGACCCACGCCCTCGGGTAGCGGCTTGTCGAATCCGCCGCCTCGTGGAATCCCCTTGTCGCTTCGCTCCTGCCCGCCGCCCGGATTACTCACGACTGCCTCCAGGGCAACCCGACCGCACGCCACCCCACGGCACCGCGATGACCGTCGGCGTCGGTGGCACCTTCGAAGCCGTCGAGCACGTTGTAGGACGGACCGATTCCTGCAGCCGTCGCGGCCTCGGCGGCACCGATGGACCGCTGACCGGAGCGGCACAGGAACACCACCGGTCGTTCCCCGTCCACGCCTGCGGCTTTCAGGTCTTCGACGAAGTTGGTGTTTCTGGCACCGTCGGGGAAGCTGACCCACTCGATCAGATGTGTCGGACGCTCGATACCGGAGGTGTCCGGAACGCCGACATACTGCCACTCGGCGCGCGTCCGAACGTCCACGAGCACGGCCTCGGGGTTGCTCTGCAGCAATTCCCATGCGGCTTCCGGGGTTATGTCACCTGCGTAGGTCACTTGCTCAGCCTTCCGTCACTTGCTGTTACGTCACACATACCAAGATCAGACATTGCACACCAGCCACTTGTCGTCGACGCGGACGAAGTTCCACACGTCGTCGGTCTGCACTCCGGATTTCTCTTCCTTCAGCGGGACCGTGACCATTCCGCGATCGCCGTTGACCTGATACTCGGACGGCACACCGTCGATGGACGTTTCGCCGTTGCGCTCGACCTCGCCGGCCCGATCGGTTCGGTACTGCGCATCGTCACCCGGAATCAGGCGCTCGACCTGATCGAAACAGGTGTTCAGGCGGAGCAGATCCGCGTCTCCGGTGTTCTGCGCTTCGAGGAAACCGTCGAGGCTGTCGGTGAGCAGCTGGGCCTGTGTCACATTGTCCTCGGCGGGCGCGAACTTCGAGGCTGCGAAGATGCCGACGAGCAACACGACGACGATGCCGACAGCGATGATGAACGGCCACGCGGTGGGCGCACGCTGCTCTCCGGAGTCGGCAGCGGCCTTAGACGCGTTGTTGCGCGCTTCCTCACGACTGTCGACCCACTGCTGCCTACGTTCACTCCACGACGCCATGACGGCAATCTTCCTCGATCCCACGGGCTCAGCACTATCGGGGGCCGACCGGGATGTCTCCTCGTAACGTGATGCGGTGCATCGTGCGGCGCTCGGTGCCGTAGTCGCGGTTGGCGTAGTGCGAAGTGCTGCGGTTGTCCCACAACACCAGATCGCCCAATCGCCAGCGGTGCCGCACGATGTGTTCGGGCTTGGTCAGGTGCGCGTACAGCAGATCCAGGATCCCGCGACTCTCGGCCTCGGACACCCCCACGATGTGGGAGGTGAAACCCGGATTGACGAACAGCCCCTTGCGGCCGGTTTCCGGATGGACCCGCACGACGGGATGTTCGACGGGAACCAGCGCGGTGACTTCCTTGCCGTCCCACACGTTGCCTTTTCCGCCGCGCTTCTGCGCGAGGTAGTAACCGAATTCGCGGTTGCCGTCGTGGATTGCCGTGAGCCCGTCGATCATGCGGCGAACGGGTGCCGACAGCGACTCGTAGGCGAGTTGACTGTCGGCCCAGTTGGTGTCGCCGCCGTGCGGGGGCAGGACGACGGGACGCAGAATCGACCCCATCGGCGGGCGTTCCATGAACGTGACGTCGGTGTGCCAGACGTCGGCGAAACCGTTGTCCTGACTGTCGAGGGCATAGACCTCGGGGGCGACGTGCCCGCTGTCGTGCACCGGATGACCTGCGGTGAGGTCACCGAGCCTACGACCGAATTCGATGTGCGCCGCGTCGTCGAGTGCCTGCCCGCGCAGCACCAGGACCTTGTGTTCGACGAGGGCGCGGCCCACGGCATGAACCTGCGCATCGGTCGCCGAGGCGACGTCCAGGCCGATGACCTCGGCACCGAACGACGGGCCGAACTTGTCGAGAGTGAGCGTGGTGGTCTGTTCCAGGGTGGTCATGTGTCCTCGAATCTGTGCACGGCGAGAGGGCTGATTCAGGCAGCGCTGCCGTCGAAAGAGGGTCCCGTCCTGTTCAGGGAGGGGAAGGGCGTCGGGTCTGGTCACCGACAACACATGTTGGTGCAGGTACGACAGAAGTCGACGGTGAACCGTCGGACCAGGTATGTCGTCTGCACAGAGCAATTCCTACCGGAAACCGGGAAATCCGGCAAGTTGCCCACTGCCCCAGCTCAGGTTGTCCTTAATTTATGCTGGGGTGTCCGCACTTCCCTCGAAGAAGGTAGCTCGCTGCACATGACTGATCAGACTCGTCCACTCCGCGTCGCCATCGTCGGTGCCGGACCGGCCGGCATCTACGCCGCCGATGCGCTCATGAAGTCCGACCACAATGTCAGCGGACCGGGCGTGAGCATCGACCTCTTCGAGCGGATGCCTGCCCCCTTCGGGCTCATTCGCTACGGCGTCGCCCCCGACCACCCGCGCATCAAGGGCATCATCACCGCCCTGCACAAGGTGCTCGACAAGCCGCAGGTCCGCCTGCTCGGCAACATCGACTACGGCAACGACATCACCCTCGACGACCTACGTCGCTTCTACGACGCCGTCATCTTCTCCACCGGCGCCAACGCCGACCGCGCCCTGAACATCCCGGGTATCGATCTCGAGGGCAGCTACGGCGCGGCCGATTTCGTCTCCTGGTATGACGGCCACCCCGACGTACCACGCACCTGGCCCCTCGACGCCGAAAAGGTCGCCGTCCTCGGCGTCGGAAACGTCGCCCTCGACGTCGCACGCGTCCTCGCCAAGACCGGCGACGAACTGCTCCCCACCGAAATCCCCGCCAACGTCTACGAAGGCCTCAAGGCCAACAAGGCCATCGAGGTGCACGTCTTCGGCCGCCGCGGACCCGCCCAGGCCAAGTTCACCCCGCTCGAGCTGCGCGAGCTCGACCATTCGCCCAACATCGAGGTCATCGTCGCCCCCGAAGACATCGACTACGACGAAGGCTCCGAGCAGGCCCGCCGCAGCTCCAAACAGATCGACATGGTCGCCAACACCCTCCAGGACTGGGCCATCCGCGACGTCGGCAACCGCCCGCACAAGCTGTTCCTGCACTTCTTCGAATCGCCCCACGAGGTCCTGGGCGCGGACGGCAAGGTCGTCGGCCTACGCACCGAACGCACCGAACTCGACGGCACCGGCAACGTCAAGGGCACCGGCAAGTACAACGACTGGGACGTCCAAGCCGTCTACCGCGCAGTCGGCTACCTCAGCCAGAACATCAGCGAGCTCCCCTTCGACGAGCAGGCCGGCACCATCCCCAACGAAGCCGGACGCGTCGTCGAATCACCGCACTCCACCACGCCCGTTCCCGCCACGTACGTCACCGGCTGGATCAAGCGCGGACCCGTCGGCCTCATCGGCCACACCAAGGGCGACGCCAACGAAACCGTCGCGAACCTGCTCGAGGATGCACCCAGCTTCGCCGGCGCAACCGAACCGGATCTGGACGCGGTCACCTCGTTCCTCGAAGGCAAGCAGGTCCCCTTCACCACCTGGGACGGCTGGTACCGCCTCGACGCCCACGAGCGTTCACTCGGCGAGCCCGAAGGCCGCGAGCGCGTGAAGGTCGTCGAGCGCGAGGACATGCTGAAGGCTTCCGAGCCCGACAAGGCCTGAGCGGCTACGCCGCATGTGAGCGGAAATTCGTAGCCCACTACGAATTTCCGCTCACATGCGCGAAGCGCTCTATACCCGAACCGCCAGCAGCTTTCCCTCGGTTTCGATTTTGCGTTGATGCTCGTTGAAATCCGGTGCAGCGCAGACGAACAGCGTGCGGCCGTCGGATCCGCCGAGTCCGCAGGCGAAGACCCCGAGATCGAAATCGAGTTGCTGAAGAATCTCCCCGCCCGGCGCGACGTGCAGCACCCGCTGCCCCAGCGCGTCGGCGATCCACATCGTGCCGTCGGTGTCGATGCAGCACCCGTCGGCCGCCACTTTCACCTCGCCGATGGCCGTCGCCATGTCCGTCGACGTCGGTAGTTCGCCGAACTTAGCCCAGTCACGCCGCTCCCCCAACGATCCGTCCTCGGCGATGTCGAAGGCACTGACCCGGTTACCGACCGTCTCGTCCACGAGCAGTTCGCCCGAAGCAGTGAACGCCATCCCGTTGGGGAAATACAGGTCCGACGCCACGACGTGCGCGGAACCGTCCGGGTCGACGCGAATCAGGTCGGCCGTCTCGACGGGCGCGAAATTCATCAGATCGAACCCGAAGTTCCCGATGTACGCGCGGCCCTGGGCGTCGACGAGCATGTCGTTGAGGTTCGCCCGAACATACGTCGACAGATCGGCGTGCACGGTCAGCGAGCCGTCGTGCTCACGCAGTAGCAGCTTGTAATCGCGCATCGACACGATCAGCAACCGGCCGTCGGGCAACCATCCCAGGCCCGACGGTTGATTGGGCACCTCGGCTTCGACCCGTACGTCGGTGCCGTCTTCGAGGGCGGATACGACGCGATGGCTGTAGAAGTCAGATACCCAGATCCTCCCCTCGTGCCATCTCGGACATTCGAAGTAGGTGTATCCATCGAGAACGACTGTGGTCTCCGGTTTCATGTTTCGAATTCAAACACCACGACCGGTGGCCGCGACGCCGAATGCGCGAGCTGGCATGCTGGGGGCCGTGTTCGACGCCCACCTACACATCATCGACCCGAAGTTTCCGCTCATCGAGAACCACGGTTTCCTGCCCGATCCGTACACGATCTCGAACTACCTCTACGACGTCGACGGGCTCGGTATCACGGGCGGTGCGGTGGTGTCGGGATCGTTTCAGGGCACCGACCAGACCTACCTACTCGCTGCACTCGAGACATTGGGACGCGGCTGGGTCGGCGTCACTCAGATCGACCCGGAGTGTTCCGACGAGGACATCGTCGCGTTGAACGACGCGGGCGTGCGCGGAATGCGGTTCAATCTCAAGCGCGGCGAGACCGACGTCGAGATGCTCACCACCCAGGCACGTCGCGTGCACGAATTGGTGGGGTGGCACGCCGAGCTGTACGTCGACGCGTCCCTGCTGCTCTCGCTGGAACCGATCCTCGCGAAACTTCCGGCGGTGAGCATCGATCACCTGGGCCTGTCCACGCAGGGACTTCCGTATCTTCTCGACCTCGTGGACCGCGGAGTACGCGTCAAGGCAACAGGATTCGGCCGAGTGGACCTCGACATCGTCGACACGCTGCAGAAAATTCACCGCGTGAATCCGGCAGCGTTGATGTTCGGCACCGATCTACCGGGTACCCGCGCTCCGCGTCCGTTCTCGGAGACCGACATCGACATCATCTCCCATGCCGTCGGCGGCGACCTACCAGCCGTGCTCGACGGTAATGCCCGGGCTTGGTACCGCGTCACTTAAACGAAGAGAGCGCCGCCGAGCCACACCGCCGAGGCGAGCAGGGCACCGAACAGCTCCACCAGAATCGACAACCCGGCGGCCTTGGTGGCGTGCACGGTGGACCGCCACGCCTCGGAATGATTGCGGTGCCTGGGAATTTCGGCCACGTAGACGCCGGCGATGAAGCCGATGAACAGCCCGACGACAGGTATCACGAAGAACCCGACGATGCCGAGCAGACCGCCGACCATCAGCGATCGCATCGGGACTCCGGCCTCCCGCATGCGCCGGCCCGGCCAGGTGTACTTCACCACGCCACTCAGAACCAGCAGCACCGTCGTGATCGCGAACACGGTCAAGGCGGCGGCTCCGCCGGTGAACCACGCCCACACACCGACGGCAGCGAAGATCAGGATGGTGCCGGGCAGAATCGGCACCACGATGCCGACGAGGCCCACCAGAATCACCAGGCCGACCAGGACTTCTCCGAGCGCGCTCATGGGCCAAGTCTGCCCTGTATCGGGTCAGGCGACGGGATGCACCTTGCCTGCGGCCTCGCGTGCCCTGTTGCGAGCAGACTCGACGTCCGAGGCCGTCGACACCGCAACACCCATCCGACGCCGGACGAAACTCGTCGGCTTGCCGAACAGGCGCAGGTCGGTCTCGGGGACGGCCAACGCATCGGCGACGCCGTCGAAGTGGATGCCATCCGCATCGACGCCGCCGTATATCACCGCGGATGCACCGGGTGAGAGCAGCGTCGTGTCGATCGGCAGACCGAGAACGGCGCGGGCATGCAACTCGAACTCCGAGAAGCGTTGCGTGCGAAGCGTCACCAGACCCGTGTCGTGCGGCCGCGGACTGACCTCGGAGAAGTACACGTTGTCGCCCTGCACGAACAGCTCGACGCCGAACAACCCACGTCCACCGAGCGCGGTCGTGATCCGCTCGGCAACATCACGCGCGCCGGCCAGGGCCGCGTCGGACATCGGTTGGGGTTGCCAGGATTCGATGTAGTCACCGGATTCCTGGAGGTGCCCGATCGGCTCGCAGAACGAGGTTCCATTGGCCGCTCGGACGGTGAGAAGTGTTATCTCGTAATCGAAATCGACGAAGCCCTCGACGATGACGCGACCGAGATCGACACGGCCACCCTTCAGCGCGTAGTCCCACGCGGCCTCGACATCGTCCTCGCTGCGCACGACGGACTGACCCTTGCCCGACGACGACATGACCGGTTTGATGACAGCAGGAAAGCCGATGGTGGACAACGCTTCTCGAACATCGTCCAGCGAATCGGCGAACGCATAGGGCGACGTCGGCAGCCCGAGCTCCTCGGCCGCGAGACGCCTGATGCCCTCGCGGTTCATGGTCAACTGCGTCGCCCGGGCCGTGGGAATCACGACACTCCGACCTCTGGCTTCGACCTCGGCCAGGGCATCGGTGGCGATGGCCTCGATCTCCGGCACCACGAAGTCCGGCTGCTGCGAATCGATCAGTGCCAGAAGTTCTTCGGAGTTGCTCATGTCGATCGTGAATGCATGATGGGCGACCTGATGGCCGGGAGCATTGTCGTAGCGATCGACGGCAATCACCTCGACGCCGAGGCGCTGGAACGCGATGATCACCTCTTTGCCCAGCTCACCCGAGCCGAGCAGCATCACCCGGGTGGCCCCGGGAGTGAGCGGAGTACCGATACGGACGGGATCTGGGGCAGTCACAGCCCTATTATCCACACCCACATCACTTGGACGCCCTAGTACAAGTTAGTCTCCATTCACAATCGCAGCTGACGAGTCGGAACGAGGCAACAAACGTGGCTAACACTGGTGGACCGCTGGCAGGGCTCCGCATCGTCGAACTCGCGGGCATCGGCCCCGGCCCACACGCCGCACTGCTGCTGGCAGACCTCGGTGCAGACGTGGTGCGCGTCCAGCGCGCCGGGCAGATCTCTCCTCACGACCACCAGCTGCGCAGCCGCACCATCGTCGAGGCCAACCTCAAGGACCCGGCCGACATCGAGAAGGTGCTCGGTCTCGTCGAACGCGCAGACGTGCTGATCGAGGGTTTCCGCCCCGGCGTCACCGAGCGCCTCGGCCTCGGACCCGACGACGCCCTCGCCCGCAACCCGCGCCTGGTCTACGGGCGCATGACCGGCTGGGGCCAGGAAGGCCCCTGGGCGCAGACCGCGGGCCACGACATCAACTACATCTCCGTCACCGGTGTCCTGAACGCCATCGGCCGCGAGGGTGAGCGGCCCGTGCCGCCGCTGAACATGGTCGGCGACTTCGGCGGCGGCTCGATGTTCCTCGTCTTCGGCATCATGGCCGCGCTCTACGAGCGCCAGAACTCCGGACAGGGACAGGTGGTCGACGCCGCCATGGTCGACGGCACCGCAGCACTCTCGCACATGATCTGGGCCTGGCGCGGAGTCGGAGCGTGGAGCGACGAGCGTGGCACCAACCTGCTCGACACGGGCGCTCCGTTCTACGACACCTACGAGACCTCCGACGGCCAGTACATGGCAGTCGGCTCGCTCGAACCACAGTTCTACGCGCAGTTGCTCACCGGCCTCGGCCTCTCCGATGCGGACCTGCCGCCGCAGATGGACAAGTCTCGTTGGCCGGAGTTGCGCGAAAAGTTTGTCGCTACATTCCTGTCCAAGACCCGTGACAAGTGGACCGCGATCTTCGACGGCACCGATGCGTGCGTGTCACCGGTCCTCACCTTCGCCGAGGCCCCGAACCACCCGCACATGAAGGATCGCGACTCGCTCATCGACGTCGGCGGCGTCACGCAGCACCGTCCGGCACCGCGGTTCTCCCGCACCGAAAACGGGGTCCCGACGCCACCGCCCGCCGCGGCTACCGACATCGCGTCGGTCTGGGCGTAACTGTTTGTGCCGAACTCGAAGTTGTGGACGCTTTTCGGCTCATTTCCATCCATAACTTCGAGTTCGCGGTCAGAACATAACCGCTCAGAACACCAGGGCCGGCTGCTCCGCCTCTGCGCTGGGAGCGAGGGCTCGATACGCCCCGGCCGTTGCGGCGACGGCTGCCCGAAGCTCTTGCGGCTCACGGGTGTACGGCAATCTGATATGACGCTCGAAGGCACCCTCGACGCCGAATCGTGGACCCGCAGCCAGCACCGCCCCGAACGCCGGAGCAGTAGCGGCGAGCGCACTCGACACCGGAGCAGGCAGCTGCAGCCACAGCGACATTCCGCCCTCGGAGCGGCGATAGCGCCAGTCCGGAAGATGTTCGGCCAGAGCATCTTCGAGTACGTCACGGCGCTCACGTAGTTGCGATCGACGAAGTTCGAGCGCTGGTTCGGCGTCCTGCAGTAGGAAAGAGGACGCCAACTGATCCATGATCGAGGTGCCGAGGTCGTGCGCTGCGCGCGAGCCGGCCAGCTGTGAAACCAGCGACGGATGCGCCCTGATCCACCCGATGCGCAGCCCGCCCCAGAACGACTTGGACGCAGAGCCGATCGTGACGATATCGGAGCCCGAGACCCGCCCGAACGACGCAACCGGCGGCGGCGGCGGAGCGTCGAGCCACAGGTCCACCATCGTCTCGTCGACGATGAGCGTCATCCGGGTGTCGCGGGTGATGCGTGCGAGTTCGGCCCGCCCCTCGGCATCGAGCACCTGACCGGTGGGATTGTGAAAATCCGGAATCAGATACGCGACCTTGGCGGCGGTCTGCCGTGCGGCACTGCGAATCCCGTCGAGATCCCAGTCACCGTTCGCAGGACGGACCGGCACCGGCACCGGCCGGGCACCCACCCTTCTGATCGCCTCGAGGGCATTGGGGTACGTCGGGTGATCGATGAGTACCCGATCACCGGGCGACGTCAACGTGCCCAGCAGCAGCCGAACCGCTTGCTGCGCACCGGACGTCACCATGATCTGATCCGCCGTCGTCGGCAGGCCACGTTCGACGAAGCGTTGGGCGATGGCCTCCCGCAGCACCGCCAGTCCGATCGGTCCCATGCCGTGCGTCGGAAGATACGTCGGAAGTGCTTGCAGCGCAGATTCGTACGCGGCGGTCATGGTGCCGTCTGCAGCGGACATCGCCGCGTGAGACATGTCCACCACCGGACCTGAGGGCGACGTCGACTGAATCAACAGTCCGTTCGGGGTGGGTGCAGCGGGGAGGGCGACGGTACTGCGCGATCCCTGCTTGCTGATCAGATAACCCTCGTCTCGCAACACCGCGTACGAGGACGTGATGGTGGTGCGACTGAGATCGAGAGCCGCCGACAGATCACGCTCGCTCGGCAGACCGACTCCGAGCGGAATTCGGCCGTCGTGAATGAGCAGACGGACGCCGTCGGCCAACGCACGATACGTCGGACGCGACGCCTTGCGCCTGCCGGATCCATCGGAAGACGCGTCGCCGCGCCAGCTACCGAGATCGCGGGCCAGTGACGTTGCGTTGAGAACTCTCGAGGCCATGCTTTCCAGTATTCGCCCACTGGCCTCTGATATTCAAGTCCATTCCTGGTTCAACTGGACTGCCGAAGTGGTACGGATGGATACTGGACCCATGCCGAGCTGCACGCTCTTCGACACCGCCATCGGCCGCTGCGGCATCGCCTGGACTGACGACGGAGTGGTTGCCGTCGCTCTGCCCGAACCGTCGGACGAGGCGATGCTGGACTACCTGTCCGGCTTCGGTGCCGTTCAGGGACCGGGCGACGGACTCGCGGGCGACGCGATCGAGCGAATCGTCGCCCTGCTCGATGGACGGGCAGTCGATATGAGCCCGATTCCGCTGGTTCTCGACGTCTCCGAGTTCGACGCCTCGGTATACACCGTGTGCAGCGAGATTCCGCGGGGCGCGACACTGACCTACGGCGACGTCGCTCGCCGACTCGGCCATCCCGGCGCGGCGCAAGCAGTGGGCGGGGCGCTCGGGCGCAATCCGGTGCCGATCATTGTCCCGTGCCATCGAGTACTCGGCGCGGGTCGGGAAGTCGGCGGGTTCTCGGCACCGGGTGGGGCGAACACCAAACAACGAATACTCGGGATCGAGGGAGTACCGGGATTCGACGAGCCGACACTGTTCTGAATTGACCTCGCCGCTATTCGGACTCTCGGTTTGAATAGACCGCCGAAAACAGGGACGGGGAATGTATTTTATGCCGATATCTCGAAAGATGGGATCGAGCTGCCGACCGTCGATACCAAAGCCGCTTCCGGCCCGGGACTGACGTCCGTTTCCTCCGCACTACCGCCGATCGTGAAAGCGCCGACACCGGGCAACCAACCGATGGCTCCGCGCTGAAAGAGGTTGTAACGACCGGAGCCGGTGGGCGTCGGGCGCTCGTTGCTGATCGGATAGCCAAGTGCGCCATAGGGTCCCCCGTGACCGAGGTACCAATCGAGAATGGGGCCGTGCACTTCATGGGCTCCACCCTCGGGAAGGGCGAACACGGTCGCGTGTGTGAATTCGAGCATTCCCCCGCCCTCGGGGCCGAGCATGAATTCACCGGCCTGAGCACCGATCCAGGGATGTTCGTAAGCGAAGCGATCAAATTGGTAGCTGAAAACTTCCAATCCGTTGTAATTGTCAGTCATAGCCCGACCTTCCGTCGCTTTACCTGGACTCGATTATCCACAAAGACGAGCAGATGTGCAGTTCGATTCGGACATATATGTAAGAGATCGCTAATTCAACAGCGCGAGAATCTCCGGCGGAATCTGATCCGTTGCCGTCGGATCGACCACCGACCGGGACCACGAACCGCCGCTGCCGTCGAGACGAACGAGCTGATCCGGACCCAGTAGCCACAGCTGATCCCCAGCCGACCAATTGACGCCGTAGCCGTACGCCTCACTGGACGAGGCGGGAGCGCTGTACTGAACTGCCCCGGTGGTGTCGACGATCTGCAGAGTCGGAGAGCCGTCGATGTCGACGACCCTGGCAGTCGACGCACCCGACGGCGAGGTCTGCGGGGTGGACAAGGCCACGGGAGCCGGCGGGGTGGTTGTGGTCTCTTCCGGTGCCGGGGCCGGGGCGGCGGCAGGTGTGTCGGGGGTGGTCGACGGGATAGTCGTGGTCGGCGGAACCTCGACCGGCGGCCCAGCCGGTGACTCCTCGGTGACCGACGGATCCGTCGTAGTCGGGGCGGGTGCTGTGGTCGACTCCGGGACGAGCGGAGACGTTACCGTGGGGGCGGGCGTCGTGGCTTCGGGAACGATTGCTCGCGCGGCGCTGCGGGCGACTACGCCTGGCGTCTCACACCGAGAGCTGGGCAGCAGCCCCCCGTTCATGACTACATTCTGGGTGGCGCTATTACCGGACGATCGAGTGCCGGATACCGTCTGTACCGAGAAGATCCAGGTACCGGTGCGGGTGCCACCGAGCAGAAGTCCGTTCTGTATGTCGACAGAGTTCGTCGAGACGTTGCCGGTGACATCCGTTTGACCGGCTCGACGGATGGTCCACCTATAGGTGAATCCAGCTCCCGCGGACGCCCAGGACAAGGTCACGTAGTTACCGAGAAGTCCGATAACTCCATTACGGTTGGTACACAATACCGATTGCGGTACCGGAATCGGCAACGCCGTGGTGATGGTGCCACTGAGGGCCGTGGCCGTATCCTGGCCAGCAGCAAGGGTTGTCGGAGTATTCGAGGCACTGATACCCACCGCCGAGATGGCCGCCAACGCGAGCACCACACTGAGTCTGGACGCGCCGTGCTTCGGCGCACTGTGCCGCCCACTGGGCGGTTCCTGCAGTCGATCTTCTTCGTCGGGCTTTGAAGGGGAATCCACAGAAGATCTGCGAAATCCGAACGCGGTCATCAGAAGTGCGCCCACGGCGATGCCGCCGAGGAACACCGCAACGGGCCCGCTGAGCCAGGTGACCGCGTAGCCCAGTTTCCCGACGCTGAAGAACACGCGATCGGCTTCGGACACCACGTAACTCTCGGCATCGGGCTCGGCGTTCGCGTCCCCCTTCAAGAACAGCTGTGCGCTGTCGGTTCCGACCGCCCCGATTTCGACCACCCGGTGAGTGATTCCTGCTCCCGACGCGTTGGTGACCTTGACGATGTCGCCGATCTCGATCTCCGCGGCCGGGGTGGTCTTGCTCAACGCCAGTGCCCCAATGTCGATGGTCGGTGCCATCGACCCGGACCGGAAGATCAGAGGGGTGATCCCGAAGAACACGGCAGCAATCGCGAAGAGCACGCAGATGAGTCCTGCGACGGCTCCGATGCTCAGAGCGATCTCGCGGAACCGGCGCGAACGAGATCGAGTCTCAGGAACGGTGTGAGTGTCGGACATGATCTACAGCGACGTCGCGGTGATGGTGTACGTGATGGTGCCGGTCACGGCAGGGTTCGGCTGCGGCGTCCCAGTCGGCATGGTCACGCTGATACACAGCTGATCACTTCCGTTGACCGCCAGTGGGCGGCTGAGCCCCACGAACGACTTGGAAGTTCCGAGACCGGTGACGGTGCTGGCCGCAGCGTTCGTACACGCTGTGCCCGAGGCTGCAGTACCGAGATGCACCGAAGAATTGAGGACGCTACCCAGTGCAGCATTGCTGGCCACCACGGAAATGGTGTAGGTATTGGCCACTGAACCGGTTGCGTTGCTCACCAGCAATCCGGCCGCGACAGTGTCACCGGGAAAGATCGCCGGGTTGGTCAGCGTGGTGCTGAACACCGGCGGATTGTTTGGGATCGCGGGGGTACCCACCAAGATGTCCAGTCGCCCGGTGGTGAACGTTCCCGACGTCGCTGTTGCCGTATCCGACCATGCAGCAAGGGTTCCCACGGCACCGAGGCCGAGGACGATGCCGATCGACATGATGGCCCGAGCCCGAGCGCTGATCAGCGCGAGGCCGATTCGGTGAAGAACCGTCTTCGCCCCGACTGAGTCCTTGTGACGCGACATCACGGCTGCGCCCCTTCCATATCCATCCGTGCACCCGACAGCTCCGGGCACACGTCGCTCATGCTGTTGTCCCACTGAAGAATCAGATCGATTCGTGCGGTTGAGGTTCGGGTGTCATTGCCGGCTGCTTCGGACATCGCTACGACCACGTCGATACGTTTCTTCTCCCCGGCGGGGATGACGGTCAGCGCGCACGACTCGGTCACGGCGTCACTGATCGAAACATCGAGTGCACGAACGAATGCCGGATTGTCACTGTCGAGAGACACCCACAACCGCCCGTCGGTGTCGGTGTCGTTGAACACATGAAATTGCGAACTGCGAGAGTCCTGCGGAACCCACCGAATGTCCTTGTCGAACAACGGGCTTGTGAAATCGGTATCCCACCGCTCGCCGTCGGCGCTGTACTTGATCGTCTGCGCCGCTTGCGTTGGACCAGCACCCATCAGCAGAACGACCGAACTGCCCGCGAAAGCTGCGGTGCAGGCGACGAACGTGCTGTGCTTCACCGCGCCTGCTCCTTCCGGTTTCGGTAGCGATCCATACCTGCACCGACGAACATCACCAGCGCATAGCCGACCAGACCGATGACGATGACCGCGACCGTGATCTTGCGCTGCTCCCCGTTGAGCCAGTTGTTGACGTAGCCCATATACGGAATCGAGTACCAGACCTCACCGCGAATCTGACCCACCTGCACCGGGTTCTCGTCGTCAGCGCCGTTGTTGTCACCGCGGGTGATGAATGTCTGCTCTCCGCGCCCGCTCTGCCGGGTGGCAACGATGCGGTGAGTCACCACTTCGGGTTCGCCGGAACGCAATTGGTAGGTGATCGGCGTTCCGATGGCGAGCTCGCTCGGCTCGACTGGCCGCACGACGATCAGACTGCCAGGGGGATACGTCGGTTCCATCGACTGAGTCAGGACGGTGTACGGAGTCGATCCGGTGACTCGTGGGACAACGACGGTGGCCAGAAGAATCAGAACCATCACCGCAAGCAGTGTGTATGAGCCGATCCGGCTCACCCACCACCACACTCCGGTGTGCTCGTCCTCATCCTCGCGCGGAGGGACGACCGGGATGACATCGGTGTCGTCGGTGGTCATGCCTGATCCGCTCGGAAAGAGAACATCACTTTGGAAGTAGCGCTCTGGGGTGGTTGATCGGAGGTGGTGAGACGAACGCACCACACCTCGTTCGATCCGGGAGCGAGAGGGCGGGCTGCGGGTGCGGTCGGTATCTGAGCACCTGCGGCGTTCCCGGTGTACAGGACCGAAGCGCCGGTCGGTGCACCGGTGGCGGGGCATGCCTCTACGTCGGCGACGGTGCTCGCCGTGAGCACGAAGGGCAAAGGTCCGTTCACGGTGGTGCTCTGCAACCGGAAGACGAAGGGGGTGGTTCCGTTGTTGCGAATCAGCAGTGGCGCTTGTGCGAAACCGTTGGGCGTGAGGGCGTCGTTACCGAGCCCCGGGATGACGAAGTCGGCGACCTCGGCGGCCCCCTCCGGGCCCAGCTTGATGTCCAAGGTGCCCGAGGTGATGGTGCCGCCCCCGATCACCTCTTCATCGCGCCACAGCGCGCCCGTCACCTGTGCCGAGCCGAAGCTCACCACAAGGACGGACGCGGCTGCCAGCGCCCAGTATCGACCGTGCTTCAAAGAAACCAGGACTTAGATTGGACGGATCTGCGTGAGATCAAGCGTGAATTCCGTCAGATCGATGCTTTGGTTCTGCGCCTCGGTGCCGGTCTGGCCGATCAATTCGCCTGTGTCGCGGTCGAATGTGAATCGAACCTCGACGCTGATGATTTGGTCAGCAGGTGCGCTCGTCGTTCGAGTGATCACGGCGGTTCCCGCGCCATCCGTAGGCAGAGGAGCGTCGTCAGCGTCGGTGGCGGCAACCGACGTAGTGATGGCGGCCAACAATTCGTCCGAGTTCGGCAACTCGGCGGCCACGACGTTGCTGATGTCAGCTGTCAGGTTCGCGGTCAGGTTCTCCCCTTCGGCCTCGACCAAGAAGTCAGCCGTGTACGCGACGGTGTCACCCGGCACGATGCGGAAGGCGTTGATATCGATGTCCACCGCAGGCGTGACGTCGTATGAGACGTCCTGCCACTGCTCCGAGTCCTCGACCAGAGTCAGGCGAAGATCGCCGGACGTGATCGTTCCACCGCCGAGTGTTTCGCTGTCGTTCCACAGAGCCAGCGAACCCATACCACCCAGCAGCAGGACCGCCGCCGCCCCTGCCGCTACTGCACCCTTGGTTGCCTTGTTCATGTACGTTCTGCTTTCTTCGTAGGCCTTCGAGAACAGGCCGGTGAGGGGGTGACCCGGTGCGGGTCGGTCGGCCGAAACATGGGCCTCCGCAACTGGTGCGATGCTCATTGTTTCGCCATGACCAGCTGGCCCGTTACCCATGTGAGAGTAAAAGTCCAGGAGACTTTTAAACCGCACTTTTCGGACTCTACGTTTACACATTTAGTTCAGCTGTAAAGCAGCGGTAGACACGTAAACGGCATGTTTACCAACATCGTCGACCGAAAATGGAGATGGAAGAGCGGCAGGTCTGTGCAAGGACCGCGGTTCAACGCCCTGCAGATCGTTTTCGACCTTTTTTCGGACCGAATTCAGCTCGAGTACCCATGGCACGAAAAGCCCCGAGGCTGATTGCCTCGGGGCTTCGATCTCGACCGGACTGCCTACCGCAGAATGTCCCGGCGAACGATGGTTTCGTCGCGTCCCGGTCCCACGCCGATGCACGACATGTACGCACCCGAGAGCTCCTCGAGACGCAGCACGTAGTTCTGCGCGTTGATCGGCAGTTCCTCGAAGGTGCGGGCACCGGAGATGTCTTCCCACCAACCGGGCATCTCTTCGTAGATCGGCTTCGCGTGATGAAAACCGGTCTGTGTCATCGGCATCTCGTCGTGTCGCACACCATCCACGTCGTACGCGACACAGATCGGGACCGTGTCCAGGCTCGACAGCACGTCGAGCTTCGTCAGGAAGTAATCGGTGATGCCGTTGACGCGGGTGGCGTATCGCGCGATGACGGCATCGAACCAACCTGTGCGACGTCCGCGACCGGTGGTGACGCCCACCTCGCCGCCCTGCTTGGCCAGGTACTCACCGTGATTGTCGAACAGCTCCGTCGGGAACGGACCGGAGCCGACGCGAGTCGTGTACGCCTTCAGGATGCCGAGGACGGTCCCGATCTTGTTGGGCCCGATACCCGAACCGACCGATGCACCGCCGGCCGTCGGATTCGAGGACGTGACGTACGGGTAGGTGCCGTGATCGACGTCGAGCAGCGTGCCCTGCGATCCCTCGAGAAGAATGGTCTCGCCGCGCTCGAGGGCCAGGTTGAGCTGCAGCCTGGTATCGGTGATGCGGTGTTTGAAGCCCTCTGCTTGCTCGAGCACCTCGTCGACGACCTGCTGCGAATCCAACGCCCGCCGGTTGTAGATCTTCGAGAGCACCTGATTCTTGAATTCCAGAGCGGCCTCGACCTTTTGGGTCAAAATCTTCTCGTCGAGCACATCGGCGGCTCGGACTCCGACGCGGGCGATCTTGTCCTGGTAGCAGGGCCCGATGCCGCGGCCGGTGGTGCCGATCTTCTTGGCACCGAGGAAACGCTCGGTCACCTTGTCGATGGCCACGTGGTACGGCATGATCAGGTGCGCATCGGCACTGAGCAGCAGGTTCGTGGTATCGACGTCGCGCTTTTCGAGTCCGTCGAGCTCGGTGAGCAGCACACCGGGATCGACGACGACGCCGTTGCCGATGACGTTCTTCACGCCCGGGGTGAGGATTCCCGACGGAATCAGGTGCAATGCGAACTTGTCGCCGTTCGGCAGAACCACGGTGTGGCCGGCGTTGTTGCCGCCCTGGTAGCGAACTACCCACTGGAGGCGCTCACCGAAAAGGTCGGTGGCCTTGCCTTTGCCCTCGTCGCCCCACTGGGCGCCGATCAGGACTATCGCCGGCATGTGCTCTCCTACGTTGCTTTCGTGCGAGGACGTGCTGCAAGTTTTGCTCGGTCGAACGCAGCAGTCACCATCTGTCGCAGGCGCGACAGTGGCCGGGAGAACAGTCTAGCCGAGGCGGTGAGCTGGCCCGCATGCCGCTACGGTGGAGCCGAAACGAGGGCACTATGGTCGTTCGAGGGTTCACCGAAGATCTAGGAGCGCCGTGACACCGTTCGTTCTGCACTGCGGTAACCCGCCGCTGCCGATTACGCTGACCGACGTCCCGTTGCGCAACGCCGATGCCGTACCGACCGACGACGACTGCAGCGCGATCTTCGCCGACATCGAAGACGCTCCCGCACCCCGCATCATCGTGCTGGGCGACGACGCCTCGCTGGCTGCTGTGCTGACCAGACTGATGCGCACCGATCGCCTCCACGTCGAGGTCGCGTTCGTGCCGGACACCGCGACCAACGCAGCTCACATCTACAAGCTCGGCACCGGATCCCGCGCCGCGAAAGTCGCGCTGACCGGGAAAGCGTCGAGCACGCCCCTCATTCGCGACGACGCGGGCAAGGCCGTCGTCGGTCGAGCGTTCCTCGGCGGCGCGGGCGGTGAGGAACTCGAGGGCGAGGCCTACGTCGACGACACTCGCTTGTTCTCCGGGGTCGTACCAGGCGTCGAGGTGGCACCGACTCCTGAGCTGCCGGGTCTGCGTGCGCGCGTGATCAGCCGTCGACGCCTGCTACCTCGCCGCTGGGTGAGCGGACGCGCGATGCAGCTCGGCTCCCCCGCCGCAGACCTGATGCGCGACGGCGTCGCCGGCGACAGAACAGTGAAGAGGTCGACGTTCTACCGTCACCACCAGGAGTGGTTGCTGGTCCGATGACCGTTCCGTTGCGCCGCAGTCCCGTGCTGCCCAGCCCGGTGTTCGTGGCCGTTCTCGCCGTCGCCGGAGTGGGCGGTGCCCTCGCGTGGACGGCCGAGGACGTCACATCCGTCACCGCCCGCCTCGGTGTGTTCGTGTTGGTTCTCGCCGGCTGGATCGCCTCGGTGTGCCTGCACGAGTTCGGTCACGCGTACACCGCTTTCCGGGCCGGCGACCGGGAAGTCGAGCTCCGCGGCTATCTGACGCTCAACCCGCTGAAGTACACCCACCCGTTGCTCTCGATCGTGCTGCCGGTGTTGTTCATCGCGATCGGCGGGATCGGGCTGCCCGGCGGGGCCGTGTACCTCCGGACCGGTCAGTTCTCCGCGTCGACGCAGCGGCGCATCGCCCTAGCCGGACCGTTCGCCAATGCCGTTCTCGCCGTGATACTCCTGATCGTCATTCGAATCTTCGGCACCGACGGCACCCATCAGGCCTTCTGGTACGGGCTCAGCTTTCTGGCGTTCCTGCAGATCATGGCCACGATCCTGAACCTGATTCCGGTACCGGGACTCGATGGATACGCCGCACTCGAGCCCTCGCTCTCGCCTGCCACCCGTGCGTCGCTGAACCAGTTCAAGGTTTACGGAATCCTCGTTCTCGTCGCGTTACTGTTCGTGCCCGCAGTCAACTCCGCATTCTTCGGGGCCATCTATACCCTGTTCGGGCTGTCCGGTGTGCCCGAGTTCTTCGCCGGCAACGGCAACTACCTGATGCGGTTCTGGCTGTAACTGTGCTTCGTGCGGAAGCCGCGGGAAAGACTGCACGATATCGACCGCGATCGACGGGATTCCGTCGCTTCCGAAAAGTTGTGTGCAGTGTTTCCCGACTGTCGGTACCGGGACGCATAATTCCGCCATGACGACGTGGAACGAGTTCTCGACAGCCGCCCCGAACCTGGCCTCGGCGGTACACGCCAGATTCACCGCCAACAAGCATCATGTTCTCGCGACATTGAGAGCAGACGGTTCACCGCGCGTGAGCGGAACCGAAGTGGAGTTCGACGCCGGCGGTGTGCTGCGCCTCGGTTCGATGCTCGGGGCCGTCAAAGCGCGGGATCTGCAGCGCGACGGCCGGTTCGCGCTGCATAGCAACCCGGGGCACCATTCGATGGAGGGCGGAGATGCGAAGATCGGCGGACGCGCAGTCGAGATCACCGATCCTGCTGTGCTGCAACCGATATTCGACGCATCACCGGGCGAGCTGGTGCCGTATCACGTGTTCGACCTCGACATCACCGAGGTCGTGCTGACATCGCTGGTGGACGATCACATGCAGATCGACGTGTGGCGTCCTGGCTCCGCGGTGCGCACCGTCACCAGGTGAGCTCTTCTTTGCAGGTCCGCCCGTGAGCCGCCGGTTCGACCTGCACCGTGGCGTGGTCGAGGCCGTAGGTGGACAGCAACGACCGGGCTCGATCGAGCACCATCGACGACGAGCCCTCGCACTCGAGGTGCACTGTGGCCACGTCCATTCCGGTGGTCAGCGTCCACACGTGCAGGTCGTGAACTCCCGTCACCCCCGGTAGAGCGCTCAAGTCGCCGGTCAACGCGTCCACGTCGACGTCCGCCGGACTCGCTTGCGTGAGAATGCGCAGCGCCGAGCCGGCGAGCTTGATTGCACGCGGGATCACCCAGAGGGAGATCAGAACGCCGACGACGATGTCTGCCCAGGTCCACCCGAACACGACCATCAGCACGCCGGCCACGAGCACACCGACACTGCCGACCGCATCGGCCAGAACTTCCATGTATGCACCGCGGACGGCCAGGGAATCCTTGGCGTCACCGCGAATGAGCAGCATGACGACGATGTTGGCGGCGAGACCGGCCGACGCGGTGAGAATGAGTGGCACGCCAGGTATTTCGGGAGCATCACCGATGCGCGAGATCGCCTCGTACATGATGAATGCCGCAACGCCGAGCAGCAGAACGGCATTCGCGATGGCCGTCAATACCTCTGCTCGATGCCAGCCGAATGTTCTTGCCGCTACGGCACTTCCCTTGCGGGCGAGCATCAGGGCGATCAGACCCATCGACATGCCGAGTACATCGGTGAGCATGTGGCCAGCATCGGCCAGCAGGCCGAGCGAGCCGATTGCCACGGCGACGGTGGCCTCGACGACGAGGAACACCACCAGAATCGCCAGCGCGATGACCATCTTGCGCACGCGGGATCGGGGCGGCCCCGCACCTGCGGGCGAGTGACCGCCCACGCCGTGATTGTGCCCGTGGCCCGCGCCCATGACTCCCCCTGGTGACCGATGTCGACTTCCGGAAGTCACCATATGCGTACATACGCATATATGCAATGGTGTGTTCGGGTCACAACTCCGGTGGGACGTGCGGGTGCTTCACCGTCGGCGGCAGCGTCGCCAACGCGGAAATACGCTTGAGGCCCGCGACCTGCAGTAGGTCGACGATGATCGACCGCAGCTGCGCCAGGACCACCGTCGCCGACAGACCGGCGTTCGAGATCAGCTCCGGCTTGGCACCGGCCGCAACCGATCGCAACACTCGTGCCGCCTCTGCCGCATCCGGCTTCTGCCCCGGGTCGGCGAGAATCATCTGCCGCAGCACCTCGACCGCATGCGCCAGCTTCTCCACCTCGTCGACGACGCGCGGATCGAGGATCTCGTCGTCGCGCACCAACGTCAGCGACCGTCGCGCGAGCACCCGAATGTTGCGGACGGCGTTGTCGATCGGATCGGCCGTGGCCGCGAGCGCCGCCAGACGATTGCGGTGATTCCAGTACATCGGCGAAATTCGCGCGATCTCCCGGCCGCCCTTGAGATCGGTACGCAGAGCATCGATACCCGATTGCGTCGCACGCGCCTTGCGCAACGCCTCCTCGATCGGTTTGGGATCGTTCGCCACCAAACCGTCGGCCACCTTCTGCAACACACTCGCAGCCGTCGCCAACACGCTCGCCGCATCCTTGCGGGCCCGCCACACCGGATGTGTCGGGATCAACGCCACGATCGCGATGCCCACCAAACCACCGACCAACGCGTCGACCATGCGGTTGGGGCCACCCATGTTGCCGGGCGGAATGAGTGTCGCCACCAGCACAGCGGACGACCCGGCCTGCATCGCGATGATCGGCCCGCCGTCGAGGAACACCGCAGCCGACATGGCCAACACGACCACAAGCGCGATCTGCCACGGCCCACTGCCGATCAGCGAGATGAGCAGATCTCCGACGCCGATGCCCACCGTCACTCCGACGACGAGCTCGGCCGATCTGCGCAGCCGAGCACCGAGCGAGACGCCGAGGGAGACCACCGCGGCGATCGGCGCGAAGAACGGGCTCTCGTGGCCGACGATGTCCGTCGCGACGAACCACGCCACACCTGCCGCCAATGCGCACTGAATGATCGGCAGCAGCGACAACTTCAGCCGAGCAGTGCCCGACTTCAGCCGGGTCCGGCCCCGCGCCCGGCTGGCGCGGGTTCGATCAGCCCAGGCCGAGCGCTTCTGCTGCCTTGGGGTCACAGTCTTCGAGGAGGTCGAGGCAGCGGGCGTACTCGTCGTGCTCGTTGATGTCGCGGGCCGCCTTGGCGAGGACTGCGACACATCGGAGGAATCCGCGGTTGGGCTCATGGCTGTACGGGACCGGCCCGAATCCCTTCCATCCATTACGACGCAACTGGTCCAGGCCTCGGTGGTAGCCGGTACGCGCGTAGGCGTACGCAGTGATGGTGGCACCCGACTCGAGCGCGGCCTCGGCCAGATAGGCCCACGCGATGGACGCCGTCGGATGTGCAGCCGCGACCGTTTCGGGAGCCTCGTGGTTCAGCAGCGCGGATTCGGCCTCGTCGTCGCCGGGCAACAGTGTGGGTTGGGGTCCGAGCAGATCACCGAAAGAAGTCATGGCGCTCATTGTGCCCCTACGTCACCGAATCGTGTCCGAACACCCCCGGAACGCTCGCGCTGGGCCGCGGACACGGTCGATAGGCTGCCAGCTGACGAAATCGAGAACATTTGGGTTTTCGGAAGAATTCGGTGAACGAGGGAGAACGCATGCCGGACGAGAAGAAGAAGGCGCCCTCCGAGGCCGACGCAGCCACCGAGAAGATCGATCTGGGCAAGAAGAAACAGGCCGACCAGACCGCAGGAACCCCTGCCGAGGACGCGGCAACCGAGAAGATGGACGCGGTGCCTGCCGACGCCACCCCGGACCGGGGAACCGAGCCGACCGCACAATCGCCGGTGGAACCGTCCGCGAGGCCGACCGCGGCACCGCGTCGCATCCCGCCGAGAAACCCGTCGAACGCGCCGGAGAAGAAAGCGCCTGCAGCTGTGCCGCAGCCGGTCGGCCCTCGAAAGATCGAGCCGCAGCAGGCCGGGCCCAAGCAGGTCGGTCCCCAGCGCGTCGGGCGGTCGCCGACAGAGTCCGGCAAGCCGAGTCACAAGAAGTGGTGGGCGGCGCTGATAGGTGCTGTTGTCGTGATCGCGGCAGTGGCCGCCGGTGCGTACGTGCTGATCGACCGCACGAGCGTCGAGGACTCCCCCGAGGCCCGGATCAGGACGACCGTCGAGACGTTCACCCGAGCATTGGCCGGCGGCGACCTCGCGACGCTACGCAGCACCTCGTGCGGTGATCTGGCGGCCTTCTACCGAGACATCCCGGACGCCGAATTCGCCGACGTTCATCGAGTCTCGCTGGAGCAGGGCAACATACCGACCCTCGACAGCATCGACGCCATCCAGGTCGGCGACGACACCACCGCGATCGCCCAGGTGATCGCGCACACCGACGCCAACCCGAACGATCGATCGCCGCGCACCTTCGACCTGCGCCTCGAAGGCGATCAGTGGAAGGTGTGCAGCTGACGCTGCATGTGCACGGAACTTCGTAGCCCACTACGAAGTTCCGTTCACATGCGGCGAAGCCGCTCTATCCCGCGGAAACGCTGCGACCTGCGGACTTGAGATCGTTGCAGGCCTCGACGACGCGGGCCGTCATGCCGGCCTCTGCCTTCTTGAGGTAGCTGCGCGGGTCGTAGGCCTTCTTGTTTCCGACCTCGCCGTCGATCTTGAGCACACCGTCGTAGTTGGAGAAGAAGTGTCCGGCGATGGGGCGGCTGAACGCGTACTGGGTGTCGGTGTCGACGTTCATCTTCACCGTTCCGTATTCCAGCGCCTCTTCGATCTCGCTCTTCGCCGAGCCGGATCCGCCGTGGAAGACGAAATCGAACGGCTTGGAACCCGAGGCCAGACCCAGCTTCTCCGACGCGACCCGCTGGCCGTCTGCCAGCACCGACGGCTTCAGCTTGACGTTGCCCGGCTTGTAGACGCCGTGCACGTTGCCGAACGTCGCCGCCAGCAGGTAGCGCGAACCGGCGTCGCCGGCACCGAGGGCCTCGACGGTCTTGAGAAAGTCCTCGTTCGACGTGTACAGCTTGTCGTTGATCTCGGCCTCGACGCCGTCTTCCTCGCCGCCGACGACACCGATTTCGATCTCCAGGATGATCTTCGCCGCCGCTGCGCGGGCCAGCAGGTCCTTGGCGATCTCCAGGTTCTCGTCGATCGGAACGGCCGAGCCGTCCCACATGTGCGACTGGAACAGCGGGTTCTTACCGGCGTCGACGCGTTCCTGCGAGATCGCGAGCAGCGGACGCACGTAGGTGTCCAGCTTGTCCTTGGGGCAGTGGTCGGTGTGCAGAGCGATGGTGACGTCGTACTCGGCGGCTACGACGTGCGCGAACTCGGCGAGTGCGACAGCGCCCGTGACCATGCTCTTGATACCGAGTCCGGATCCGAATTCGGCTCCGCCGGTCGAGAACTGAATGATGCCGTCGCTACCCGCGTCGGCGAAGCCCTTGATGGCGGCGTTGATGGACTCGGAACCCACACAGTTGATTGCCGGAAAGGCGAACTTGTGTTCCTTCGCCCGGCCCAGCATCTCGGCGTAGACCTCGGGAGTTGCGATAGGCACGGCGTCATTCCTCCATTGAAAAGTTCGATTGTGTCCAGTGCAGTATGGCAACCCCCGGGCTCGGTGTCGTGCGTACCCGCTTCCCCGAGGTCGTTCCGCTGGCTCCACTCCCGCATCCCCGAGGTCGTTCCGCAGGCTCCACTCCCGCATCCCCGAGGTCGTTCCGCTGGGAGAACACGCCATCGCATTCACAGCCGCACCTCATCATCTGTTCAGGACTTACGAGTTTCGGCCGGTAGTGTGGGCGCGGTGAGTCTCCTAGCTGCCTCGGACACGATGACGACGAACCTGGCTCTGTTGCCCGGATTCCTCGACCCGGTGAACCTGCTCAACTCCTTCGGTCATTGGGTGTTGATCGGGCTGCTGCTGGTGGTCTTCATCGAGTCGGGGTTGCTCTTCCCGCTGCTCCCGGGCGATTCCCTGCTGTTCACGGCGGGGTTGATCGCGGCCTCGAAGTCCACCGAGATCGAGCCGTTCGCGTCGATCTGGACTCTCGTCATACTGATCCCGATCGCGGCCATCCTCGGCGATCAGGTCGGCTATCTCATCGGCACGAAGGGTGGCGCTGCCCTCTTCAAGAGCAACGATTCGCGATTCTTCAAGAAGAAGTACATCGACGAATCGCACATATTCTTCGAGAAGCACGGCCCGATCACCATCATCCTGGCCCGCTTCGTGCCGATCGTGCGCACGTTCGCGCCGGTCGTCGCCGGTGCGTCGCACATGAAGTACTCGCTGTTCCTGACCTACAACGTCGTCGGCGGCGTCCTCTGGGGCGCGGGCGTGACGGTGCTGGGGTACCTGCTCGGGCAGATCGCCTTCATCCGTGACCACGTCGACATCATTTTCCTCCTCATCGTCGCCGTCTCCGTCCTCCCGATCGTCATCGAGGTCGGCAAGCGCATGGTCAAGGCCCGCAAGACTCCACTCGGGGAGGCCACCGACGTGATCGAGGCACACTCCCCGGAAACCAAGTCCTGATCGAGATCTTCCGAAAGTGATCGAGTCCATGTCGTCGATTACCACTGCGCTGCCGAGCGTGTCCGTTCAGGCGGTCGGCAGTTTCGGTCCGCTGGAGACGGCAGGCCCGCTCGTCGTGTGGATCATCGTGATGACGTTCGTGTTCATCGAATGCGCGGTGATCATCGGGTTGTTCCTGCCCGGAGATTCGATGCTGATCACGGCCGGAATCGTGATGGCGACCCATGCGTCGGGCACCGGTCACATCTGGGCGCTGTCGCTCGGTGCGATGGTCGCTGCCATCGCAGGCAACCAGGTGGGGTACTCGATCGGTCACCGAACCGGCTCGACGCTGGTGGCCCGCAAGAACGGCAAGTACCTCAACACCAAGAACCTGCACAAGGTCAATCTCCTGCTCGAGAAGCACGGCTTCTGGGCGGTGCTGGTCGCGCGGTGGATTCCCTGGGTGCGCACCCTGTGCCCGCTGGTCGCAGGTGCCGCGAAGATGGATCACCGCAAGTACACGATCGCCAGCACCCTCGGTGCCATCATCTGGGCTCCGGTGCTGCTACTGATCGGGTTCTACTTCGGCTCGTTCATCCAGGGAATCCCGTGGCTGATGCCCGCCGTCCTGATCAGCATGGTCGTGCTGCTGGTCGTCGGAACCGGACTCGGTATCTGGCAGTACCGCAAGGAAATGGCCCGACCCGAAGAGACCATCGAGGTCGAAGAGGTACTCGAGTAGGCGGTCCGGGTATCCGGCTGTTCTAGAAGCCGGCAGCTGCGACGCGGTAGGCCGCTTCCATGAGCATCCAGCCACCGAGTTGCACCGAGAGGTCGCGCTCGGGCACATCGGACGGTCGGACGGTTCCCTCGGTGAACGTGGCGATGTGCAGGCCTTGCCCCGGGAAACGGGCCTCGCGGGTCCAGTCGGCTCCGAACAGCGGGTTGTCCTCCACTTCGAGGCGGTTCTCCCACGCCGACTCGGCCGAGTTCAGCACGATCGCCGCTGCGAGTTCGCGTGCTCGATCGTCGGCGTCCGAGTCTCCGGGTAACTCCACCGCGACCATCGCCAGGTAACGCGCGAGGATGGGGTTGAACAGGCCGCCGTCTCCCCCACCGCCGCCGGTGATGACGAGGTTGCGGGTCAGGTGATTGTCGACGGCGTCGACCAGAGCATGGACTCGCTCGGCGTGCCTGGGTTCACCGAGTCGAACGGCGAGTTCGGTCTCGAGGCCCAACGTGACGCCTTGGCAGTAGCTGTATACGGCGCGTTCCATCTCACCGGGCTTTCCGGCGTCGACGAGTGCGCGGGTGGAGTGCATCCCGTCGAGAATCAGCCCCGTGCGCTCGTCTTTGAGGGTGCGGTCCATCCAGTCGGCCATCTCCTGGGCACGCCACAGCCGACCGGTACGCGCCAGCATGATCGCGGCCGGACCGTTGGCTGGTGCGTTGTAGAAGTCGGACTTCTTGCGCCACGGAATGCCACCACCCTCGGCCGGGGCCCAGGCGTCGAACAACTCCGTCTCGATCTGCTGGATGCCGCCGCGATTGCCGACGAAGTGCTGCCGCTGCGCGCGTTCGAGCGCCAACCCGAGCCACGCCATGTCGTCGTAGTAGTTGTTGGTCCAGCCGGTGACGTTGCGGGTTCGGTGCGCTCGGGTGATCTTGTTCAATCGCCGACGGCGCTTGGCCGTGAGGTCGCGATCTGCGGCGTCGACCGCGCAGTCGAGCAGGTGGGCCTGCCACCAGTAGTGCCAGCGTAGGAACGCCCGTTCCTTGCGAATCGGTGGCCAGGCGACGACACCCAACGTCGTACCCGGTAGCCCCCACAGCCGACGCATGTGCCGTGCGACGACGGCCCCCTCCGCAGCGTCCGCACGCTGCGACCACAACTCTTGCATATGGACAATCCTGCCACTACCGTTGCCGATTCGTTACATCCCGCCCCGGAATCGATGCGGGCTCACCACGCAGCGCCCAGGTCCGCGTGCCGCCGAATCCACGAGTGCATGGCAATTCCGGCGGCAACACCGGCATTGATGCTGCGAGTGGAACCGAATTGGGCGATCGATACCGTCATCGACGCCGAGTCGCGGGCACTGTCGGTGACGCCCGGTCCTTCCTGGCCGAAGAGCAGCAAGCAATGGCGCGGCAACTCCGCCGTCTCGATCGGCACCGACCCGGGGGTGTTGTCGACGGCAACGACCACGAGGCCCGCGTCCGCCGCGAACGCCATCAGTTCCTCCACCGAATCGTGGTGATGGATGTGCTGGTAACGATCGGTGACCATCGCGCCGCGACGGTTCCATCGACGCCGCCCGACGATGTGTACCGCCTGTGCCGCGAAGGCATTCGCGGTGCGCACCACCGTGCCGATGTTGGCGTCGTTGGTGAAGTTCTCGATCGCCACGTGCAGCGAATGCCGTCGGGTGTCGATGTCGGCGACGATCGCCTCGCGTCGCCAGTAGCGATATGCGTCGACGACGTTGCGGCGGTCACCGCCGGCGAGCAGTTCCGGATCCAACCGCGGATCGTCGGGTGGCGGTTCTGCGTGGGTGTCGGCCCACGGTCCGACACCGTGGGTGTGCTCGCCCCACTCGGTGGGTCCCGCGTCCTCCGGCAGAGAGTTGCTGTCGCCGCTCAATAGACTTCGTTGCTGTCCGGTGCGATGCGGAAGCCGTGTCCGGTCGCATCGTCGACGCACGAGATGCCGTTCTCCGCGGACGTGCAGGTGAAGCCGTTTCCGGCGATGGTCGCACCCACCGCCAGCGGTGGATCGATCGTGTCCCCACCCGAGGTGTACACCACGCCGCCGGAGCACATGAACGACGCCGGACCGTCGTTGGTGACACGAATTCCGTTGCCCCAGTTGATCATGCAATCCTCGGGCTTCGGCGGAACCGGAGTGGTGGTGCCCTGGCACCCGGCTTCGGTGCGGGTGGACAGCGGCACGATGCCGCACTGGAACAGACCGTCGGGAGAACTGAAGTAGTACGCGCCGCCGATGGGGGCGTACGTCGTCTGCGGTTCCGCGGTGGGCGGCGGAGGCTCGACCGGAGGCGGTGGCGGCGGGAGCGCTTCTTCCGTGGTCGTCACCGGCGCGGGGGTGGTGGTTTCGGTCGTGGCTGTCGGCGCGAGGGTGGTGGTCGACGCAGGCGACGGGGGCTGGGCAGCGGACTCACTGCTGCACCCGGTGAGAACGAGCGCCGTACCGGCCCCGATCACCACCAACCAGGCTCGAAACCTACCCATGTGCCGTGCTCTGCTCGAACCCCACGTACTCAGCATGAAAAACCCCGACCCACCTTCCGACACCGATCACTCCGACGACCGACGATACCGGCGCACCGCCGGCATCGTTCGGCGAGAGGTTCTAGGTGTGGCTCAGGCGCCGGTTGACCTCACGAGTGAGCCAAGCGGGCGAGAATCGTGACCCGAGCGAGAGCGCCTTGGACGGCAGGCCGACCGGGAAATGCACCTTGTGCAACCGGCGCTTCACCGGACGGGTCGCGTCGAAGATCGCGTCGGACACATCCTTGACGGTGAGCTTGATACCCAACGAGCTCGTCGTGCCCGTCGAGACACCCTGGGTCATCGCCGTCTGGACGAACAGCGGCCACATGGCCTTGACCGCGATGTCGTACTTGCTCCACTCGAGATCCAATGCCTCGGTGATGCCGCGCACCGCGAACTTGGACGCGCCGTAGGTCACCAACTCGGGCTGACCGTAGATGGCCGACGCCGAGCACAGGTTGACGACCTGAGCACCGGCCGTGTCCCTCAAATACGGGAAGGCGGCGTGAGTGCCGTAGATGACGCCGTTGAAGTTGATGTCGATCTGACGACGGTGCACCGACAGCGGCATGTCCTCGAAGGCACCCGCGGCGAGAATTCCGGCGTTGTTGATCAGAATGTCGAGTCGACCGTCACCCTCACCGACGAACTCCTTCAACCGGGTTTCCCACTGGTCGGAGTCGGTTACATCCAAGGTGCCGGTGACCACCCGGCCGCTGAGCGAAGCAGCTTCCTTGCCGAGCGATGCCAAGCCGGTCTCGTCGATGTCGTACGCACCGACGAGGTAGCCGTTGGCAGCGAACTTGAGAGCAGTTGCGCGGCCGATGCCGGCTGCAGCGCCTGAGATGAAGACAGTTGGTCGAGTCACATCGATCACCGTACATGTAACCCTACTTACCGGTAACCCCTATCGTCGAATATCGATCAGTCGCTTTCAGCGACCCAGGAGCACCGAAGTGAACAACACGAGAATCGTCCGATCCGTCGTCTTCGTGACGATCGGTTATGCAATCGTGCTGGCGATCTGGATAGGTTGGCTGATGAAGCGAACTCCCCCCGGGACGCTTCCCTACCAGCTGGCGGCCCTGGTCGCCGGGTTCGGCGCAGCACTCGGACTGGCGATGATGATCGCCGGACGAGCCACGCGTGAGCAGAAGGAATTGATCGAACACGGCGTCGAGGGCTGGGCGACGGTGGATGCCATCCGCCGCATCGACGACGACACCGCCGAACTGGACCTCGAATTCACCGTGCCCGGGTCGGGCAGCTACTTCGGCAAGATCGTCTACGACATCCCGCAGTCGGACACCTCGCGATTCGAGCCGGGCACGGTCATCGCCGTCCGCGTCGACCCCGCCCATCGTGAGCGGGTGCTGCTGCTACCTCGAAGCCAAGGCCTCGACGAGTAACACCTGCGCCGCCACATAGGTCGACAGAACCACCGCCTCCGCAGCACAGCGCCGACGGTCCTCGGTCAGAAACAGTCGCCTGAACACGATCAGGGCGTCGGACACGGTGAACAGAACGCCGCCGATCACCAGCCTCCGATCACCGCCGCGCGAGACGGAACGTGCAGACAGCGTCGACGTGGTCGCGAGCACTGCACCGTATGCAGTCAGGGTCGACGCCACCGCGGGCTGACGCCCGGCCAGTAGCGTCGCCGCTGCAGCCCACCCGGCATACCGCGGAATCGCGTCGATCAGCGCCGGACGCGCACCCCGACGCACCAGCAGATACGTGTAGGTGCACTGCATCACCGCGAACGCACGGGCACCCCATTCCAGGGCGGAATCGTCGTCGGGGTCGATCAACAGAACATCGCCGACGGTGGCGGCCGCGAGACCGGCCAACAGCACCCGATCCCTGGCCGGATCGAGCCCGCAGGCCAGCGCAGGACCGATCAGAGGCTTGGCGATGCGCTGCAACGGCATCGAACCCGTCCACGCACCGACCGCCGTGACCCCGCCTGAAACCAGCGCGGCGACGCGAGCACGCCGCATCCGATCACTCTTCAACTCCGCCACCTCCACAACCCATCACGACGACCGTCACATGTGACGCTGACCCCTATCGCTTGATACTCGCAGGTCGCGTCGGCATCGTGGAACGGTCGGTCGGATCATTTCGAAGCAGTGGGGACCATCATGCGCCGCAAACTCACCGGGCAGTACCGTTCGGGACGCGCCGACCTCGCCGGCTACCCCAATCCCCTGCTCCGTGACTGCGATGTCCGCCAGGCGCGCATCAAGCACTGGGTCACCACACTGCTGATCGTCATGATTCCGGTGTCGCTGTGGATCGGGCTCGGTACCCACGCCGATCAGCAACAACGACTGGAGGATCAGCGCGGCTCGATCCACCAGGTCACAGCAACCACCACGGACGTTGCAGAAGTTGCACCGGTCTCGTCGACCGAGTTCGGCGCGTCCGGCGCTGCTGCGACCGCCGTCGACTCGCGGTGGGTCTACCGGGGCGTCGAACACACCGGACGCGTCAGCGTCGACACCGGTTCTCCGGTCGGAACCACCACCCCGATCTGGGTCGACGACAGTGGCGACCTGAGCGTGCGGCCGCTGACATCGTCCGATGTCGTCGCCGCATCCATCTTCGGTGCCGTCGGTAGCTGGGTGCTGATGGCGACCCTTCTCGTCGGAGCCTATCTGCTGATGCGTTTCCGCTACGACCTCAGGCGCGATGCCGAATGGGATCGTGACATCGCCGATCTCCTCCGCCAGCACTGACTGCTCCCCGTGCCACTCGTCGGGCTCACGCTCGCCGTTGCGATAGATAGTTAGTGTATGTAACAATAAATCGGTGAGCCACTCCGACGAAGACATCCGGGACCTCCTCTCGCAGCTGGTCACCAGTTCGTCGCGCTTCGTCCGATTGGCCGCCCGATTCGGCAGCGACGAATGGCCGCGAGCATGGATGCGAGCCCTGTCATTGCTCGAGGAGTATCAGCCGCTGCGCATCAGTACCTTCGCCGAGCTCGACCGATGCTCCCAACCATCGGCGACGGCGTTGCTCGCCAAGCTGAGCAACGCCGACCTCGTCACCAGACGATCCGACCCGGACGACTCACGCGCCGTGCTCGTCGAGATGACCGAGGCCGGCCATCGTTGGCTCGCCGACGGTCGACGCCACCTCGTCGACGGATTGGTCCCCTACCTGTCCGACCGCGACCCAGAACAGATCCAGAAACTGACCGACGGCTTGAGCGAGCTTCGCAGCATCCTCGAACCCGTCGATCACGGAATGAGAGGAACTCTTTCGTGACCGCCAACACCTCCTCCGACAGTCTCCTGAAGCAACCGCGCGCGGTGTGGGCTGTCGCGTTCGCCAGCGTCATCGCCTTCATGGGCATCGGCCTCGTGGACCCCATCCTCAAACCCATCGGCGAACAGTTGAATGCCTCGCCGTCTCAGGTGTCACTGCTGTTCACCAGCTACATGCTCGTCACCGGCGTCGCGATGCTGATCACCGGAGTGGTGTCCAGCCGCTTCGGCCCGAAGCGCACATTGCTGGTCGGCCTGGCGATCATCGTCGTCTTCGCAGCCCTGGCAGGCACATCCGGATCGGTCGGCGAGATCATCGGTTTCCGCGCAGGCTGGGGACTGGGCAATGCGCTGTTCATCGCCACGGCGCTCTCGACCATCGTCGGCGCGGCGTCCGGCGGCGTTGCACGCGCGATCATCCTCTACGAGGCCGCGCTGGGTATCGGTATCGCGACCGGTCCCCTCGTCGGCGGCGTCCTGGGCGGGTTCAGCTGGCGTGGACCGTTCTTCGGCGTCGCCGCTCTGATGGCCGTCGCGTTCATCCTGCTCGTCGTCATGCTCCCGGACACCCCCAAGCCCGCGCACACCACCTCGATCCTCGATCCGTTCCGAGCCCTTCGGCACCGCGGTCTGCTCACCGTCGGCATCACCGCGTTGCTCTACAACTACGGCTTCTTCACCTTGCTGGCGTATACGCCCTTCCCTCTGGACATGGGGACGTACTCGATCGGCTTCATCTTCTTCGGCTGGGGTCTGTGCCTGGCCGTGGCGTCGGTGTTCATCGCACCGAAGCTGCAGCGAGCCTTCGGGACGCTGAACATGATGATGCTCGCGCTACTCCTGTTCGCCGTCGACCTGGGGGTCATGGCGATGTTCACCGAGAACAAAGCCGTTCTGATCGTCGGAACCGTCGTGGCCGGGTTGTTCCTCGGCGTCAACAACACCCTGATCACCGAGACCGTCATGATCTCGGCACCGGTCGAGCGCTCGACGGCGTCGGCGGCCTACAGCTTCGTTCGTTTCACCGGCGGAGCCGCGGCTCCCTATCTGGCCGGCAAACTGGGCGAGTCGAACATGCACGTTCCGTTCTGGGTGGGTGCCGCCTGCACTGCCCTTGCCATCGTGGTACTTGCGACCGGCCGGAAGGTGCTCGCCCACGTCGATGACCACGAACCTGCACCTCACAGCATCGACGAGGCCCGTGCGGTGACGGTCGGCGACTGAATTCCGCTCATCAGAAAGGGTTTTCACGACGGCCGAGATGGGTGTATCTCGGCCGTCGACCCATGTCGACATCCCCTCCAGTCACATGCGTCTCATCAGTAACACTTTCATAACCAATTCTCAGGTAAAGCCTTCAGGGGTTCCCGAGACCGGCCGGTTGGTTTACGGTCCAGTTCATCACAGTTGTTCGTGTGACTCACCAACTACACCCGTTCCGCGTGGGAGGACGGGTGCGTGCAGCACGATGCTGCCACTGACCGAAGGGCCACAATCTCCATGTCGCAGAAGTCGATCGCCAGGTCCAAGAAGGCGCGCCTCGCCGCTGCCGGGGCCGCCATGGCACTGTCCCTCTCCATCGCCGCACCGGGAATTGCCAGTGCGCAGGAGCAGCCCAACACACCGGACAGCTCCGAAGAACAGCAGCAGCCGGCCACCGAGGGCGGTCCCGAATCCGGAGCTCCGACCGAAGAAGAGGGCTCAGGTGCCGAAGGATCCGGCACCGCCGAAGGTCAAGTCGACGCCTCCGTCGACGGGGAAATCGAAGCACCGGTCCCGTCGGTGACGCCGGAAGATGCCGCCGCAGCCGCCGCAGCTGCCGTACCGGCCCCCGAAGCCCCCTCGGCCGTTCGCCCCCTGCCTCAGATCGTTCCCGGGATCGTCATGAACGACGACGGCACCGCAACCGTCAGCCTCGACATCATCCCGCAGCTCTCCGACGCCGAGAAGAAGGCAATCGCCGACGCCGAAGCAGAAAGCAAGCTTGCCGCTGAAGCATCTGCCGCCGCTCAGGTACGCCTCGACACAGCCAAGGCCGCCGACACTGCCGCGAGTAGCGACGCCACCAAGGCCGAGGTTGCCGCCGCCGAAGCCGATGTCAAGGCAAAGGCTGCCGTCACGGCGGCTGCGACAGCCAAAGTTCAGAGCCAGGCTGCAAGCGCTGCGGTCACCGCAGCCAAGAACACCGCAGCCGAGCTGCAGACCGCGGCGGACGAAACCAAGGCCGCAGCCGATCAGGCGGCAGCCGATGCCGAGACAGCAGAAGAGCTGGCCGTCGAGCTCGAGGCCGCAGCCGTCTCGGGTGATCCCGAAGCTACTGCCGAAGCCGAGGCGGCCCGCGCGGACGCCGACGCGAAGGCCGAACTTGCCGCTACCGCCAGGGTCGAGGCCGACGCGTCGAACAAGGCCCTCGCGGATTCCGTTACCGCCGTTCAGGATTCGTTCAAGAACTTCAACCTCGCCAAGGTGACCGCTGCAGTTCGCGCTGCCGCTGCCACTGCCGCGAAGTCGCTGGCACTGAACGTCGAAGCACAGACTGCAGCCGCAGTAGCCGCAATGGCCGAGCAGAATGCCGTGAACCTCGAAGCCGCAGCCGAGGCTGCCGCAGGCGAGGAGACCGAATCCGAGAAGGCCGCAGCCGACGCCCGAACCGCAGCAGATGCGGCCAAGGCAGACGCCGACGCCAAGGCGGAAGCGGCAACCGCAGCCCAGGCTGCGCTCGACGCCGCGCCGTCGGACGCCGACATCGCAGACCTCGAGCAGGCCGCAGCCGACGCCGCACAGGCAGTCGTGGACGCCGACGCCGCAGTTCTGGCCGCCGATGCAGATCTGCAGGCCAAGACCGACGCCGTCACCGCGGCGAAGGAGAAGGCCACCGCCGCAGCAGCCGCAATGAAGAACGCTCAGGATGAAGCAACTGCTGCAAAGGCCACCGCCGACGAGAAGGCCAAGGCAGAGGCCGATCTGAAGGCCGAAGCAGCCGAACTGGCCGCGAGCGGACCGAAGTTCAGCTGGACCATCAACCTCGGTGGCACCGTGAAGGAAGACGTTCCCGTCACTCAGGTCGACGACACCACCGTCGTCGTCGACAAGACCGGCGTCTCCCTCGTCGGCGTCAAGAACGAGGACGGATCGTTCACCGTCGCGGATTACTTCACCACCGACGAGAACGGCGTCGTCACCGTTGCCGGCGAACTGCCGCCGGTCGATCTCGCTCTCGGCGATTCTTCCGACGAGGCGTCGGGCGGGTCGGACAGCTCGTCCAACACTCCGGTGATTCTCGCCGGAGTCGGCGTGGTCGTGGTCGCGGCAGCAGGCGGAGCGTTCTACCTGCGTCGTCGCAGCTCCACCGATGCCACCTCGTAACACCCGCTGGCTGTGGTCGGCGATCCTGACCTTCGTTCTCCTGGTATCAGGTTGCTCGAGTGACGAAGTCGGGGTCGCCGCACCAGATCGCTCGCCGGTGCAGTCACAGATCTCTGCGGCTGCGCCGGCGAGCGACGTCGCTCCCGCCCAGCCCGAGTACATCGAGCTCCGATCCTCGGACGGCACGACCTATCTGAGCAGCCCCATCCATCCCGACCCGCTCTACCGCGGCGGCGAGAGCGGCCAGGTACTGAACCCGGTGGACGAGCTACCGGCCTGGTGGGCCGAGAGCGGCATGCCGGGAACCTCCACCGAACAGACGGTCGTGGTTGCCGGACACAACTATTCGAAGCGGGACGCCCCGTTCAAGGCGTTGCGGGTAGTGGCGCAGGGCGACACCGTCGTGTTGCGAACACCGAGCGGCACCCTGGAGTACGCGGTCGAGTCGGTGGGTCCGCTACCGAAGGGATCGCTGTTGGCCGACAACGAACTACGACGTTCGGTGCCCGGGCGATTGATCCTGGCCAACTGTGACGTACAGGGCGGCGAACCCACCGACGACAATTTCGTGGTCGTCGCGCAGTTGGTCAGATGAATCGCACGGAAAACTGCAAAGTCTTGCATTCATGCGCATCATAACTACGATTGTGGGATGAACTCTTCGCGATCACTCCGCGTCGCCATCGTCGGTGCCGGACCGGCCGGCATCTATGCCGCCGATGCGCTCATGAAGTCCGACCACAATGTCAGCGGACCGGGCGTGAGCATCGACCTCTTCGAGCGGATGCCTGCCCCCTTCGGGCTCATTCGCTACGGCGTCGCCCCTGACCACCCGCGCATCAAGGGCATCATCACCGCGCTGCACAAGGTGCTCGACAAGCCGCAGGTGCGCCTGCTCGGCAACATCGACTACGGCAACGACATCACCCTCGACGACCTACGTCGCTTCTACGACGCCGTCATCTTCTCCACCGGCGCCAACGCCGACCGCGCCCTCAACATCCCCGGTATCGACCTCGACGGCAGCTACGGCGCCGCCGACTTCGTCTCCTGGTACGACGGACACCCCGACGTCCCCCGCACCTGGCCCCTCGACGCCGAAAAGGTCGCCGTCCTCGGCGTCGGAAACGTCGCCCTCGACGTCGCACGCGTCCTCGCCAAGACCGGCGACGAACTGCTCCCCACCGAAATCCCGGCCAACGTCTACGAAGGCCTCAAGGCCAACAAGGCCATCGAGGTGCACGTCTTCGGCCGCCGCGGACCCGCCCAGGCCAAGTTCACCCCGCTCGAGCTGCGCGAGCTCGACCATTCGCCCAACATCGAGGTCATCGTCGCCCCCGAGGACATCGACTACGACGAAGGCTCCGAGCAGGCCCGCCGCAGCTCCAAGCAGATCGACATGGTCGCCAACACCCTGCAGGACTGGGCCATCCGCGACGTCGGCAACCGCCCGCACAAGCTGTTCCTGCACTTCTTCGAGTCGCCCCACGAGGTCCTGGGCGCGGACGGCAAGGTCGTCGGCCTGCGCACCGAACGCACCGAGCTCGACGGCACCGGCAACGTCAAGGGCACCGGCAAGTACAACGACTGGGACGTCCAAGCCGTCTACCGCGCAGTCGGCTACCTCAGCCAGAACATCAGCCAGCTCCCCTTCGACGAGCAAGCCGGCACCATCCCCAACGAAGCCGGACGCGTCGTCGGCACTGCCGATAGTCATTCCGCAGGCTCCACTCCAGACCCGACCTCCACCACATTCATTCCGGGCACGTACGTCACCGGCTGGATCAAGCGCGGACCCGTCGGCCTCATCGGCCACACCAAAGGCGACGCGAACGAGACCGTCGCGAACCTGCTCGAGGATGCGCCGAGCTTCGCCGGTGCGGCCGAGCCGGATCTGGACGCGGTCACCTCGTTCCTCGAAGGCAAGCAGGTCCCCTTCACCACCTGGGACGGCTGGTACCGCCTCGACGCCCACGAACGCTCACTCGGCGAGGAACAAGGCCGCGAACGCGTCAAGGTCGTCGAACGCGAAGACATGGTCCAAGCATCGAAACTCTGAGGGATTCCTCATCGGGTGCGCCGTCGGCGGCACCTTCCACAACCGCTCGGATAGACACGAAAAGGACACCGCATGACCCGCAGCACCGACATCACGACCGTGGTCGACGATCGGGCATTCCTCGAGTGCCCCCGATGGCACGACGGGCGCATCTGGGTATCGGATCTCTATGCACACGAGGTTCTTTCGATCGGCGACGACGGGGATATTCGCGTCGAGGCAACCGTGGCCGGCCGGCCGTCGGGGCTGGGCTGGTTGCCGGACGGTCGCCTTCTGATCGTGTCGATGACCGACGGCCTCGTCCTGCGCCGCGAACTCGACGGCTCCATCGTCACCCACGCGGACGTGTCGGCGCTCGCGACGGGCAAGCTCAACGACATGGTCGTCGACGATCGCGGCCATGCGTACATCAGCACGTTCGGGTTCGAATTCCGCAGTCGCTCCTACGTCGAATCGGCTGTGCTGATCCACGTTTCACCCAGCGGCGACGCCGATGTAGCAGCGGGAGATCTACTGTTTCCCAACGGTTCCGTGGTGACGAAGGATCGCACGTTGGTGGTCGCCGAATCCATGGGCAACCGCATGACAGCATTCGACATCGCAGACGACGGATCGTTGAGCAACCGCCGAACGTGGGCAGCATTCGGACCCGAGGTGCCGCGGACCTCCGTCAAGGACGCAATGAGCGCGGCCCAGGTGGCACCCGACGGCATCGGACTGGATTCCGAAGGAGCGATCTGGGTGGCCGACGCACTCCACCAGAAACTGATCCGCGTCGTCGAAGGCGGCGAGATCGTCGACGAAAAGGTCTTTCCCACCGGCGTATTCGCCTGCATGCTCGGAGGCCGGGACGGCCGGACACTCTTTGCGTGCGCTGCCCCGTCGTCCTCGGAGCGTGAACGGGAGAACACCCGGGATGCAAGCCTGCTGTCGGTACGTGTCGACGTACCCGCCTGATCGCCTCGAATGACGAAGGGCCCCTCGAGAGAGGGGCCCTTCGTCATTGCAGTAGCTAGTCGGCGAACTGAATCAGCTTGGTCTCGAGGAAGGAACTCAATCCCTCGACGTTGCCCTCGCGACCGAGTCCGGACTGCTTGTAGCCGCCGAACGGCTGCGTGACGCACATGTCCCAGCTGTTCACCGAGATCTGGCCGGTGCGGATCCGTCGGGCCATGCTCTCGGCCAACGCCGCATCCTCCGCGTAGACGGCACCCGAGAGTCCGTAGTCGGAATCGTTGGCGATCGCGACGGCTTCATCGGTGGAGTCGAACGGAATGACAACGACGACGGGGCCGAAGATCTCTTCCTGGGCGATGCGCATGTCGTTGGTGACGTCGGCGAACAACGTCGGCTCGACGTACCAGCCCTTGTCGATACCGGCGGGGCGGCCGCCACCGGTGACCAGACGTGCCCCCTCCGCCTTTCCGACCTCGATGTAGTCGAGTACGCGGGTGCGCTGACGCTCAGCGGCCAGTGGCCCGATGACCGTCCCCTCTTCGCGGGGATCACCGACGGGGACCGACTCGAAGATCGCCTTGATGGTCTCGACGATCTCGTCCTGGCGGTGACGCGGTACGACGATGCGCGTGATGGCCGCACACACCTGCCCGCTGTGTCCGATACCGGCGAACGCGAGAGCCGGGAAAACCTTGTCGAGGGCGATGTCGTCGGCGATGATTCCTGCCGATTTGCCTCCGAGTTCGAGAGTGACACGGGCAATACGCTCGCCGCAGATACTCATGATCTTCCGGCCGGCGATGGTCGAACCCGTGAACGAAATCTTGTCGACGTCCTTGTGCCGCACCAGATGTTCACCGGTCTCACGTCCACCGGGCAGCAGGCTGATGACACCTTCGGGCAACCCCGCGGCCTCGAGGGCTTCGGCGAGAATCATCGTGCTGACGGGGCCTTCGGGCGCAGGCTTGAGAACGACGGTGCATCCCGCAGCAAGCGCCGGGGCAATCTTGAGCGACGCGGTGGCGACAGGGCCATTCCACGGAATGATTGTCGCGACAACCCCGATGGGCTCACGGACGAGCGTGCCGTGACCCTCGGCCCAGGTGCGCTCCTCCTCGAACTCGAAGCGCTCGTGCAAAGTCGACGCGTCACCCCACATCTTCAGAGCGTTGTTGTGAAACGCCACGCTTGCGCCTGCGGGAGCACCGATCTCAGCAGTAAAGGCCTCGGTCATCGCGTCGAAACGCTTCTCCACCTCTTCCTGAATACGGATCAGGTAGGGCGCACGCTCGGCGGCAGTCATGCGGGGCCAAGGACCCTCGTCGAACGCTTTACGTGCAGCGGCAACCGCTTTGTCGATGTCGGCGGGTTCCGCGTGCGGAACGGTCGCGAGAAGCTCCTCGGTGATCGGCGAGACCACCTCGATCACCTTGTCGGAGGACGGCTCGACCCACTTACCCCCGATGAACAACTTGTCGTAGCTCTTCAGTGTCGTTGCGGTGGGAACTGTAGCGGTCATCTTGTGCGTCTCCTCTATTGGGTGAGCGGTTGAGTAATATCCTGCAGGGCAACGAGATCCGGGCGGATACCGCCGGCGATGGCGGCCCGCGCCCCGATCATCAGCTTCGGGGTGTCGATGCTCAAATGAGCTGTCAGAAGCCCTGTTACATCGAGCCAGGCGACAGCCCACTTGCCGTCGTCGCCATTCCTGATCACGGGATGATCCTCTGCACCGTGGTGGCCGACGTACTGAAGCTTGCGCCCGAATTGATCGCTCCAGAAATATGGCACCGGATCGTGAGCTACGGGTGCGTCTCCCACCAACGTACGCGCGATGGCGTCGGGCCCCGTTCTGGCATCGTCCCAATGTTCCACCAGCAGCGCATCATTGGCACGGGGTGACCATCGAACAGCGACGTCGCCGACAGCGAACACGTGCGGGTCGGACGTACGTAGGTGCTCGTCGACGACCACACCGCGGTCGATCTTCAGCCCCGAACCTTCGAGCCAGGCAGTGTCCGGTTCGACGCCGATGCCTGCGACGACAACGTCGGCATCGATGTTTTCACCTGAGCTCAATTCGACCCCGGTGTCGGTGACCTTCTTCACCCCGACGCCGAGACGCAGGTCTACCCCCGACCACCAGTCGACAAATCGCCCACCGATGTCCTGGCCCAAGGCACCGGCCAGCGGTGCCGGTCCGAATTCCACGCACGTCACGTGTGCACCTGCCGCGAGAGCGGCCGTCGCGACCTCGGCCCCGATCCAACTCGCTCCGACGAGAACCACCTTCGCACCGGGTACGAGCTTGTCGCGCAACGCACGGGAGTCGTCGACGGTCCGCACGGCGAGCTGCCGCGTCGAGCCCGGAAGCAGGATCGGTGCTGCACCGGTTGCGATGACGAGGAAGTCGTAGTCGACCGACCCGTCCGCTGTGTGGATCTGTTTCGCTTCGGTATCGAGCCCCGTTGCGGGAGTGGATGTTCGGACGTCGACCTTCAGGGCGTCGTAGTCGGTACGAAACTGGGTGTCGAGCTCACCCTTCAATGCCGCTTTGGTGAGCGGGGGTCGGTCGTAGGGAAGGTGCGCTTCGGCCGCGAGAAGAACGATCTCTCCGTCGAACCCGTGTGTTCGCAACGTTTCGCAGGTACGCGCACCGGCGAGCCCTCCCCCGACGACAACTACTTTCTTCATCAGTACATCGGGGCTGCGGGCGCGGTGGACGCGGCGACGGCTTCACCGTCGGCGAGGATTTTCTTGCCCGGGGTGAAATGAGCGGGAATCCTCTGCCAGCCCATATTGGTCCCCTGGTGCGGGTAACGCTCGAGCTTGTCTCGCTCGATCGTGTAATCGGGCATACGCTCGAGAATCTGCGAGAGCAGCGATTTCGCCATGAGCCGGCCGAGGTGGGATCCGGAGCATCGATGCACGCCGATGCCGAATGCGGTGTGGCGGTTGGGCCATCGATCGATATCGATGTCATCGGGATTCTCGAACAACGCTTCGTCCCGGTTCGCCGACGCCCAGGAGAGCAGTACCCGGTCGCCCTTCTTCATCGGGCAACCCTTGAATTCCACGTCCTCGGTGACGGTTCGAGCGAGCGCCTGGGTAGGCGAGAAGTAGCGCAGGAATTCCTCTACCGCGTGGTCCATGAGCGACGGATCGTCGATGAGCCGCTGGCGAACGTCGGTGTGATCGGCCAACCACACGAGGGTCTGACTGACGAGCGACGCGGTGGTGCCGGTTCCGCCGGCGACAAGGAGCTCGACCATCGCGAACACCTCGAAATCGTCGAGCACCCGTCCGTCGACTTCCTGCTGTACGAGGTAGCTGATGACGTCATCGGTGGGATTTTCTCGGCGATCGGCGATGACGGCACGCATCTTCTCCGACAGGTACGGAAAGTCGACCTTCATCGCATGCTCGTAGTGCTCACTGCCGGGGACCCCGGCGAGAGCCTCGTGGTGCGCGGAGGCGTACGTCTTCCAGTCCTCGATTCCGAGCCCGAGCCAGTCGACGGTGACGATGGCGGGCACACCGATGACCGACGTGAAATCGCACTCGCCCTCTTCGATCACACTGTCGATGAACGCCGTCGTGTGATGCTCGACGAGATCCTTCATCTTCTCCACAGCGGCCGGAGAGGTGATGGGGTTGACGATCTTGCGGTACTTGCGAAACTCCGGCGGATCGAGCTCGATCGGAATGTGAAAGTGCATCGGGGTCTTGGGGATGACTACCGACAATCCCTCGCCGCCGTATTCGTTTCGCGCCGAGGAGAAGGTGTCGTCGTCGCGGGAGGCATCGAACACGGCATCGTAGTCGGAGAGCACCCAGTATCCGCCGTGCGCTTCCGACCAGCCGCGCTTCTCGGCGTTCCGGAGCGTCCGATAGGAGCCGACGGGGTCCGCGGAGTGTTCCTGCGAGTTGTGGTCGAAGTGGATGACCGGGCAACGGCCGCTTTCCGTCATGTCTTTCAGTCCTCCTACAGGCGAAATCTGGCGTGACCATTTCGAGAGATGTGCTGATAATGGTTATACTAGATTCAACTGTTGTCAACATCACAACAGTGGCAGCATAGGTACGTGGTCACCGAGGTGGCCAGAACCGAGCAGAGCCTCGAACAGTTTTCGAAGGAGGAATCGTGAACGTATCGGTCGACGCGAACCAGTGCCAGGGCCATGGACTGTGCCAGATGACATCGCCCCAGGTCTTCGCCTTGCGCGATGAGGACGGGCACGCATATGTGCTGCCCGGGGGACAAGAGCCGAACCATCTCGGAGAGGCCAGGGCGGGCGCGGACAGCTGCCCGGAGCGCGCGATTTCGGTCGACTAGCGCGGCTACGCCGCTCGTGAGTGGAAGTGCGCAGCAGGGGTCGCACTTCCATTCACGTGAGCGCAGTGCCTACAGCGCCCTGTCCCACTGAATGACCGAGCTCATGACGCCCGGGAACTTTCGCTCCGCGTATCGCACGTATTCGTTGATGTGCTGCGCCATCCGCTCCTGCGAGAGGTCAGGATCGCGTACCAGGAGAGAGTCGTAGATCGATTGATGAGCGGTCAGGATCGCAGCACGGCGCGGTGCGGGATAGTCGATGCCGATGATGGTGCCGTCCATGATGCCCAGCAGCGAGTCGACCAAGTATCCGAACAGTGGATTGCCCGAAGACCAGGCGATGATGTCATGGAACTGCTTGTTCGCTTCGAGGAAGATGTACTGGTCGTCCAGCGAATTACGCATCGTCTCGATGGTGCCGTTCAGTTCGACGAGAGATTCGTCGGAGATGCGCTCGGCAGCAAGCCTACTGATCATCGGCTCCATCGCGACGCGAGCCTCGGCGATCGCTTTGAACGGAGCGTTCTTGAGCTGCATCAGGAGAATGACCGTGCTCGCCAGATGCTGGGCATCGGGATCGAGCAGGACCGGGCCCCCCTTGGGGCCGGGCTTGAGCGCGATGACGCCCTGAAATTCGAGAAGCCGAAGCGCTTCGCGGAGCGTGCCGCGGCCGATCTGATACTTCTCCAGCATTGCCTTCTCCGGCGGAAGAAGGTTGCCTACGGTGAGGCCTTGCCTCAAAGTGTCGCGAATGATCTGTTGCGCGATCACCATTGCCGCTTTGGGAGCGCGATTGGTCACGGTCATCAGATGAGTCCTCCCAGCTGCACGCGGATCGAAGAACGTGATCCACCACTACCTCGAAGATCGAGGCGGTTGATTATAACAATGGCCCTGAGCTGCACGTGGCCTCGAAACTGATATTCCCACTCCGTAATTTTCGACCCCCGACGCCGAACGAACAGGAAACCAATGCCCGACGTAATCATCGAAAGTACACCGGCGACCCTGTGGATCAGACTGAACAGGCCGGAACGACGCAATGCCTTCGACCCGGAGATGTCAGCCGAAATAGCCGACGCTCTCGATGACGCCTCGGGGCATCGCTCGGTCGTCATCACCGGTTCGGGCGGCAGTTTCTGCGCCGGCGGATCGCTGGCCAAACTCAGCGAGCCCTCCCCCAGGGAGATGCGTCGGCTCTACCGCGGTTCGCTGCGCCTCTTCGACTCCATCCGCAATTGCCCCCGTCCCGTCATCGCTGCCGTCAACGGGGCTGCGGCGGGTGGCGGAAACGAGCTGATCGTGGCCTGCGATCTTGCGGTCGCAGCGCGGTCCGCAACGTTCGGTCAGACGGGCCCCCGGGTCGGCAGCGCACCGGTCACCGGGGCCACCAACGTGATGGGCGTTCAGATCGGGGAAAAGCGGGCCAAGGAGATGGCGATGCTGTGCCGTCGATACTCTGCCCAGCAGGCGCTGGACCTCGGCCTGATCAACGAGGTAGTCGACGACGACAAACTCGAGGAGACGGTGCAGTCGTGGTGCGACGAGATCTCCGCACTGAGCCCTCGCTACCTCGAGATCACCAAGACGAGCTCCAACCTGTGGTGGAACGCCGCTCGCGATTCGTTCTCCTCTGGACTCGGCATGTTGAACCAAGCAGTCGGCAGCCCGGACATGATCGAGGGTGCGACGGCCTTCCTCGAGAAGAGAAAGGCCGTCTTCCCCGATCCGCAGTGATCTACTTCTCCGACAACAGAACTTCTTCGGTTCCGTTCCACTGCACGAGAGCACCACTGACGCGCATATCGTTGCCGTCGAAGGTGATCTCTCCTTCGGCACCGGTGAAGCCCTCTGCCACCAGCTGTTGCAGTCCGTTCTGAATGTCCTCGCGAGATGCCCCACCCGACTTGTCGATGGCACGGGCGATCATCCACGCGGCGTCGTATCCTTCTGCCGCGTAGTTGTTCGGATTCTCGCCGTCGTACTTCGCCCGGTAGGCCTCGACGAAGTCCTGCGTCGCGGGATTCGTTCCGTGGTAGGTGAAATCGGTAGGCCAGGTCATACCTGCGCCGGCCTGACCTACAGGAGTCAAATTGCCGGCGCCCGAACCGGTGTGCGTGATCAGGGTGCCGTCGAAACCAGCTTGCCGAACCTGCCCGACGGCAGTTGCATTCTGGGCACCGGCCAGCATGATCGCGATCCCGTCGGGGTTGGACGCGAGAATCTTCGCGATCGGTGCAGTGAAGTCCTGCGTGGTGTTCTGTACCCCGGACGTCGCAGTTACCTCGAATCCGAATTCCTCGGCCATCCCCGGGATGATGTCTTCGGAGAGCTCGGTCAGAGTCGGATTGGCGCTGTTGAACAGAATTCCGAGCGTCTTCGCGCCCTGACTTTCGAGGTACTCACCCGCCTGGTCGTAATAGGTCGCCATGGGAGCCGTTGCGCGATAGGTATGGTCACCGACGAGGACGCCCTCGCTACCGGACTGAGTGAAGACGATGGGAATTCCGGCAGCCTGCGCGAGCGGTGCCACGGCAATGGATTGGGCACTGGTGACCGTGCCGAGAATTGCGGCGACCTGCGGGCTGACGGTCGCTTCGGTGACCTGACTGGCAGCAGTCTGCGCTTCGCCCGCAGCATCGCGGCTCTCGAGCAGAATCGTCGAATCACCAAGGTACTGTTGATCATTGATCTCTGCGATAGCCAACTCGATACCTTTGAGCTGATTCGTTCCAGCGAAGGACAGAGGACCGGTCTTGTCGGTGACGGAGAAAAGCGTGATCTCCGACGGCATCTCGCCCGATGCCGTTTCTCCCACTCCCCCGCTGCTGCACCCCGCGACGGTCAACACCAGAGCGACAATCCCCACCGGGCCGCGTAACGATCTCATCCGAAACCTCATTTACTCATAATCATGCGCATAGACTGGACATCACCATGATGCGGGTTCGGACCGCTCATGTCCTGACCACCGTGAAATCACAGGGAGGCAACGTAATTGAATGACATCGACCTTGCCGCGCGCCTCGACCGAATCGAATCCCGCGCTGCCATTCAAGAACTCCCGATCGTCTACTGCCTCGTCATGGACGAACGAAACGTCGACGGAATCCGGGCGATCTTCTCCGATACGGCCTCGATGCGTTCGATAGATGGGGTGTTCACCGCGTCCGGGCTCGACGAGATCGTCACAGCCTTCGAGGGACGGTTCGACGCCCTGGGCCCGACGAACCATGTCACCCACGGCCACATCGTCCGCTTCGACGACGATGATCCCGATCTCGCGTACGGATCCGTCGAGTCACACGCCGAACTGGTCCGGAACTCGGTACCGATGGTTGCCGCGCTGCGCTACCGCGATACCTACCGCCGGTACCACGGCATCTGGAAGTTCGAGGACCGCCTCATGTCGTACATGTATTACTTGCCGGTAGCCGAGTACGAATCCGGACTCGGTGATCCGAAGAGTATGCGCGCGTACGGAGATCACCGACCGGCAGACTGGCCCGACGCCCTGCACGACGGCGACGGCAGTTGGTTGGACCGCTATCTTCCCGTGTCGACGCCCGGCAGGGCGCCCTAGCCGGCGCGACGGTTCATACCGTGCCCGGCGCCGCGACGGGCTGGGCGGCCGATGCGTCCGTCACCTCCGGCAGATCCCATCGCCCGTGGCCGAGTACGGCAACCGCCGTACACAGCACTACGAACACGAGCCCCGCGAACCCCATGCCGGCTCCCGTTCCCCACCCAGTGGAGATGCCACCGGTGACGAGTGCGAGCACAGCGGTGAACCCGTACGCGAACGAGGCGAAACGTGATGCAGTGCGGCCCTGTTCGACCGCCGACAGTCCGCGGGTGAGCAGGCGAAGACCGCAGGCGTATGCGAAACCTTGGCCTAGTCCCCAGCACACGCACCCGGCCACGATCAGCGGCAGGCTCGGCAGCACCACCCCCGACGCAGTGAGAACGGCCCCGCACGCGATCAGAGCCAACGATTGCACGGGACGTAGCGACGTCCGGATCGCCGCGAAAACGAACGGTGACAACCATGCGATCGACAACAGCACCACCGGCGCGAGAGCACCGACCACAAGAGAGTCGCTGCCCGTCTGCTCGCGTACCGCCGTCGGCAGGATCCCGACGGCTATGCCTCCGATGGCCCAGCCCGCCAGGCCGATTCCGTACCCGGCTGTGCGGGTCCTCGGAGCGATATACGGCCCAGCCTCGGCCTCACGCTGACCTTTCGGCTCGACCAGCGCGATCCGCAACGTCTCACGAGCCGAGTAGAGGGCAATCAGCAGGGCGACAGCCACGACCACGAGCAACGTCATATGGACCAGATAGACCGTGACCGTCGGACCGGGAAGATACTCGGCGACGCCCGCTCCGAGGACCAGACCCACGAACGATCCGAAGATCGCTCCCGACGACGCGATGGTCCGACCCTTCTCACCCCGTGCTGCGACGACGATGGTTGCCGTCGCTCCGGTTGCCACACCGACACAGGTGCCCGTCAGAAACCGCCCTACGAAAAGGAATACGACATTCTCGCCCCCGACGAGGAGCGAGAGGTCGGCGACGACGCCTCCCAGCATCGCAGCGGGCAACAAGGCCCAGGCGAATCGCGTCAGCCGGGTCCGGGCCATCACCGTGAAGGTCGCCACCAGGGCAACCAGATACACGGCGAACAGAGCCGACACCGTGAACGTCGAGAGCGCCATCTGCTCGGCGTACAGCGGCAACAACGGCCCCGGTACGTTCGACCCCACGACCAGCGCTGCGAATGCGCACGCCGCCGCCGCCCCCAAAATTTGCTTTCTACGAATTCCGACGGGCCGAACGGCCCCGGTCACGGACGGTCGAGTGACTCGAGAGCCGCGCGCAGGGCGTCGGGAATCGAGGCCTTGAGCCCGTCGTGGCCGCGGACCGCGTACTTGATCTTGCCGTACGCAACCAGCTCGTCGCCGCGAGTGAACGGGAATCCGATGACGTAAGAGGTCGTGCCCAGGTGTTCGAGTTCCATGCCGCAGACGATCTCGTCGAATACCCGGCAGGAGATCAGATAACTGCATTCCGAGGCGAACCCGACGGTGCCCACCCCGATGGTCTCCATCATCGTGTGACTGTCGAGCCCACGGGCGTGCAGCCACACGCTGTAGGTGCGCTCCATCCACGGATAGTTCATCGCGAAATACGAGATGCCTATCGCATCGCAGTCTCCGTAGGCGAGCGTGAATGTCTGGCTGGTCGGATGGTCGACCATCTTCGCACCTCTTTCTGTACTCACTGTCTAGCATCCCACCCTTTACACTAATCATTATCATAGTTATGGTGACTGCAGTCACATCAAACAATGCGCATCATTTCAACAGCGCACGTGCACAGCAGCGTTCGCGTCGAAGAAGGAGCATCAGTGAAGACCATCGGAGCCTTGATCTGGGAACCGGGCACGCGCTCGGGCTGGAGTGTCGAAGAGATCGAGATCGATCCGCCCAAGAGCCGCGAGGTTCGCATCAAACTCGCGGCCTCGGGCATCTGCCACAGCGACGACCATGTCGATACAGGCGACATACCGCTCGACTGGGCTCCCATTATCGGTGGCCACGAGGGAGCAGGCGTCATCGAGGAACTCGGTCCCGACGTCACCGGCTTCGAGGTGGGCGATCACGTCGTACTCTCGTTCCTTCCTTCGTGCGGCCACTGTCAGATGTGCACGATCGGTCGATCCAACATGTGCGAGATGGGTGCCGGAGTTCTCGCCGGATTCGCACCCGACGGCACCCACCGTGTGCACGCTCGCGGGCAGGGCGTCGGCCCCTTCTCCTTCCTCGGCACCTTCTCGCCGTACCTGGTCGCCAATATCGACTCGTGCGTCAAGATCGGCAAGGACATCCCCCTGGACAAGGCCGCGCTCATCGGCTGCGGTGTGCCCACTGGCTGGGGATCGTCGGTGTATGCCGCCGAAGTCACCCTCGGCGAGACGGTCGTGATCATCGGTACCGGCGGCGTCGGCATGAACGCTGTCCAGGGTGCACGCCACAAGGGCGCGAAGACCATCATCACCGTCGACCCGGTCGAGTACAAGCGCGACCAGGCCAAACTGTTCGGTGCGACGCATACCGTCGAGAACCTCGACCAGGCAAAAGAACTGGTCGACAGCCTTACCAACGGCCAGGGTGCCGACAAGGTGATCATCACGGTCGACATCGCTTACGGACACCTGCTCAACCCGGCGCAGGAGATGACCCGACGCGGCGGCACTCTCGTCCTCACATCGGCCGCGCCCGTCACGCAACGCGACGTCCCGTTCGACCTGTTCACCTTCGCGATGTCCGGAAAGAGGCTGCAGGGCACGTTGTACGGCACCACGACGGCCCGACGCGACATCCCGTTGATCGCGGACATGTACCGCCGCGGTGAGTTCATGCTCGACGAGTTGGTCACCAAGACGTACAAGCTGGAGCAGATCAACGAGGCCATCCAAGACATGCGCGATGGCAAGAACATCCGCGGCGTCATCATGTACGACGAGTAGGAGAATGGCATGCTGGAAGACATCATCGCCGCGACGCACACCTATGCGCTCGGGTTGGACAAGTTCGATCCGAAACTCGCCCTGAGTGCGTTTGCTGCCGACGCGGTGTGGGACGCAACACCGGTGGGCTTGGCACGCTACGAGGGACACGAGCAGATTCTCGACTTCTTCGAGCGCGACGCGGAGCAAATCGAGGACCAGTTTCACATCATCACCAACCACCTCGTGCACGTCGATTCGGACACCACGGCTCACGGAACCAATTACGTGTTCTCGGAGGGTCACACGAAAAGTGGGGCTGCGTTCAAAGCCATTGCGCTGAACGAGGACACGTATGTCCTGACCGAAGACGGGTGGAAGATTTCCTCCCGTGTGATCTCCCCTCTCACGCCGCCGCAGATGGACGGTTTCGAGGCCTGACAAGAAGCAGACGTACGTGCGTGTGTGCTGATACTCGGCGCACACGCACGTACGTTTCGTTCTGGAAGGGAACACCATGGACCCGCTCGACACCCTGCTCGCCAAGGACGCGATCCGAGACCTCGCCGGCGCCTATTCGATGGCCGTCGACGACCACGACATCGAGTCGGTGCTCGAGATGTACACCGAAGACGCGACATTCACCATCGCGGGGCAGACGCTGACGGGCCACGAGGAACTGCGCACGTTCTACGTCGACAGTATGGATCGCTACACCACGATGCTGCATACACCCGAGATCCATCTGATCACCGTCGACGATCCCCGGAACGCGACGGGACGCATGACCGGCCATGCCGAGCTGGCTGTCCGAGACACGTTGATGATGAGCGCATTCCGCTACTCGGATCACTACGTCAAGACCGATCGGTGGCGTTTCCGACATCGAGTGGTGACGTTCATGTACGCGGTGCCCTTCGAGGCCATGGCCTCTAGCTTTCGCTCCGACCAGAGAATCCGTTGGCCGCAGACCAGGTACGCCGGCGCGGACTACCCTGAATCCGCGCCGACCTGGCTCACCTACCGAGACTGATAGCCACCCCGCCCATCTCCGGGCATCTGGGTCGAATCATGGCTCACTGCAACGCGAACGGTCTCCACCTCGATGACGACGCGCTGCGGACTGTCCAGCAGTGTCGCGAACGCGTCCGGATCTCCGGGCGCGAGGTGGCGCGAGAACTCCGGGTAGAACCACGACTTCACTGCCTCGCCGGAATGCACGGTGGCGGTGCCGCGAACGGACAGCATCTGCCGCCCCGGCAACGTCGTGCCTGCATTGGAGATCACCAGCGTCACTCGCGGGTCGCGGACCGCGCCCCGCACGTGGGCACGCCCCGCTGCTGCTGTCAACCAGAAGCGATCACGAGTGAACAGATAGCTCATGACAACGCCGGCCGGCCATCCTGCCTCGGTAGTGAAGGCGAAGGTGCATTCGGTCTGTGTCGCAATCAACGTCGAGCGCCCCTCCGCCGTTGCACGGACCGACTCGAGGTTCTCGTTGTCGTCGATCCCTACCCGGCTCACGACGAGGCGGAACCGTACGGGACGAATGCCGACGTCGCGACCGGCAGGGCCATCACCCGGTCGACCAGGATGCGCTTGTGCGCCAGTTTCAGATCCCCGTCGACCTCGACCAGTGAGTCCGAGTATCGGCCGAAGATCCGGGAGGTGCTCTCTGCATTGAACAGGGTGGCCTCGAAGTACGCATCGATGCGAACTCCACCGTCCTCCTCACTCACCAACGCGTTCGTCACAGCGTGCCGAGAGACCTCGGTGTCGGACGCCGCGAACGCCCGGTAGATATCGAGAAACTCTTCTATTCCCTGCTTCGTCTCCGACGTCTGCGTGACGCTGATGTCCTCCATCGCGAGACCGCGAAGCGTGTCGAGATCGCCCGAATCGGCGGCCCAGGCGTACCGGTAGAGAGCCTGCTGTGCGCGGTGGGCGAGGTCCTGGCTAGCAAGAGTGGTTGTCATGAAGGTCCTTTCACTTGATGTAGGCACCCGCATCGACGGGCAGGGTGACTCCGGTGACGTAGCGACCCTCGTCGCTGGAGAGGTAGAGCACTGCGTTACTGATGTCGACGGATTCGATCCACGGCACCGGAAGTGTGTTGAGCGAGGCGAATCCCGCCATTGCCTTCTCCTGGGTGGGCTCCGGATCGCCCGGTGCGAACATGGAGTAGGTGCCGGGGTTCTGGATCATGATGGTGTCGACATTCGTCGGGTGGACGGTGTTGACGCGAATACTGTACTGGCCCAACTCGTTCGCCATCGTGCGCATCAGGCCGACGATGCCGTGTTTCGCGGCCACGTAGTGCCCCACGTGCTGGATCCCCTTGAGCCCGCCGATCGAGCTGGTGAACACGATCGATCCGCCGCGGCCCGCCGCGATCAGCGCGGGAATGGCCACCTTCGCGGTGTGGAAGACGCCGGTGAGGTTGACGTCGATCATGTCCTTCCATTGCTCGCTCGTCAGCTCCCACGAGAGCCCGTAGGTCGCGATGCCGGCGTTGGCGACGACGATGTCGATACGGCCGAGCTCGGCGACACCCTCGTCGAACACTGTTTGCAGCTGCTCCAGATCACGCACATCGGCGCGTCGAGCGAAGATGCGCCGATCGAGAGCCTCGACCTGCTTCACCGTTTCTGCCATCTCGTCCTCGGTGCCGAGCGGGTAGAACGGCGTGACGGTGTCGATGTTCTGACAGATGTCGACGGCAATGATGTCAGCGCCTTCCTGCGCCAATCTGATTGCGTGGCTTCGCCCTTGGCCGCGAGCGGCTCCGGTGATGAATGCAACTTTTCCTTCGAGACGGCCTGGCATATTCACTCCTTGTCGATGGTTACGGCTGCGGTGCCGGTCAGAACTCGGTCACCGTCGATCACGGTCAACGTCAGCGAGCACTCCACCTCGAACGATTCCGAGGTTTCGCGGACTGCGGTGATGACGCCGCCTGCTTCGAGTCGGTCGCCCTCGAATACGTTTCCCAGGAAACGGAATCGATAGTGGTTTATCCGGTCGACGCCGCCGGCCCAAGACCCAAGCATCGACAGCACGTAGGCCATGTTCGACGGCCCCTGGTTGACGGTCCTGTCCCCCATGCCGAGTTCGGCGACCGCAGTGCGGTCGAAGTGAATCGGGTTGGGATCACGCATCAGCGCCGAGAGCAGCTTCATCTTCTCCGGATCGACGCCGTCGACGATGCGCGACGGAAGCACCTGTCCTACTTCGGGTCTCATGCGGCCTGCTCTCGACGCGGGAAGACGATCGAGTTGGTGGTGGAAGCCACGAGCGTGTCGCCGGCATCGTGGATGTCCAACCGGTATCCGACGATGTCGAACACTCCGGTTTTCTTACCGGTCTTGCGGGCCGCGGAGACGATCTCGCCGGTCACCGTGTAGGTGGCACCGGTCAGCAGTGGTAGGTGGATAACGGTATCGGTCTCACCGAACATCGGACCGTCCGCATCGGTCGCGGAGAACACCGCGAACAGTTCGTCCCACGTCCACCCCATCGATCCGGTGGCGACGAGGAACACGAAGGTCGGGTGAGCCGCGCCGTCCTCGGACGCGCACTCCATCGCGTCGAGAACCAGGCCGACCCACCACTTCTCCAAGGTTCGGGTGCCGCCCGGCATCCGGGTCCCGATCATTGCGTGTAGTTCTTCCTCGGTCATACGGTGCGACCTGCGGCCTCCCAGTAGGGCGTCCGCAGATCACGTTTCATGATCTTGCCGGTGGGAGCCTTGGGCAGGGCGGTGACGAAATCGACCGACCGCGGTTTCTGGTACGACGCCAGGTTCATCTTCGCCACGTCGATGATCTCCTGCTCGGTGGCTTCCGTTCCCGGTTTGAGTACGACGACGGCCTTCACTGCCTCGCCCCATTCGTCGTCGGGGATACCGATGACGGCGCATTCCAACACCGACGGGTGCGCGCCGATGGCTTCCTCGACCTGAACGCTGAAGATGTTCTCGCCGCCGGAGATGATCATGTCTTTCGCTCGATCGACGATGTAGACGTATCGCTCCTCGTCCCAGGTTGCGATGTCACCGGTCCACATCCAGCCGTCACGCAACGTGTCCTTCGTGAGCTCGGGACGATTCAGGTATCCGATCATGTTCGATTCGGAGCGTACGACGATCTCCCCGGGCGTCTTGCCGTCCCGCGGAACTTCTTCACCGAACGCGTCGACGATTCGAATCGTGGTGACGAAACCTTCACGGCCACAGGACTTCAAGCGGTGAGCATCGATACCCTTGACAGCGTTGAGATGGTCCTCCTGCGAGAGGAAGGACATCGTCGTGCCCTCGGTCTGTCCGTACCCCTGAATCAGGGTGCACGGAAACGAATCGAGCGCTGCTCGGACAATGGTCGACGGCATCGGACCGCCGCCGTATTGAATGTTCCGCAGACTGGAGAGGTCGTAGGACGCGAAGTTCGGAACCGCCATCATCCAGTTCAGCATCGTCGTGATGCCCAGGAACGCCGATACCTTTTCGGTTTCGATGATTTCGAGAGCCTGCTTCGCTTCGAAGTTCACCAGGACGACGGGGCAGCCGTGCTTCATGTAGTTCATCGAAAGCACCACCGGGATGTGATACATCTGCCCGGTCAGCATGTAGACGTCGTTTGGGACGATGCGTTCTGCCACCGTCTGATTGAGCATTCCGTTGGCGGCACTGGTGTGGGTGTGGATCGCGCCCTTGGACTCGCCCGTCGTGCCCCCGGTGTACAGAATGAAGAACGGATCGTCTCCGCCGATCGACGGCGTCCAGATCGGCTCGTCGGCGCTCGACCGAGCGAGCAGCTCGTCGTAACTGCCGTCGGAATCGGCACCGAATTCGAGCCAGTGGTCGACGTTCACCGCGCGCTGTAGTTCCTGCTTCGTTTCCGACCACTCCGAGGCGGTGATGATCACCTTGGGCGTTGCATCCGCGATCAGTCCGATGAGCTGTTTGACACCGAGTCGCCAATTGAGCGGCTGCAGAACGAGACCGGCGCGGCCGGCTGCGAAATACAGCTCTTGAAACTCGACGCTGTTGCGCGTCAACACCGCGACCCGGTCGCCCTTCTCTAGCCCAAGTCCGCGAAGACCGTTGGCCAGCCGTCGAACACGCTCGTCGAGTTGGGAGAAGGTGATGCGTCGATCGTTCGGCACGTCGAACACTGCCTGCCGGTCAGGCGTCAGCGCTGCCCATTTGGCGGGAATCAATCCCTGATTCTGCATGCGAGATTCCTAAGCTCGGTACGACAGGTGGGCTCAGTACGGAAGGTCGAGAGCAATGTGTCGCTTGGCTATCAACCAGCTTCCGTCGATTTTGGCGAACTCGTCCTCGTACTTTCCGGTGGACAGGACAGTGAGCTTTCCGTCGGCGACCGAAATTATCGTCAGGTATGCAATCACTTTCGCGTGACTGTCATCGACATCGTCGATCAGGACGTTCGTCGTCAGGTGTCGGCGCTGATCCGACTGCGAGTGTGCGGAGCCGTTCATCAACTCCATGATCGCGTCGATCCCGTCGAACGGTCCGATCAGATCACCGTCGGCGATTTTCATGGTCAGAACCGCATCCTTGGTGAACGACGCAACGATCATCTCGGGATGATGATCGTCGTATCCGAGGCCGTAGCGGCTGAGCGTGTTCTCGATTCCGGGGCGTGACGACATGAATTTTCTCCTCGATGCAGGCGTGACGGCAATCACAACAAGGCCAATCATAATCATGAATCATGTTGCGTCAAGGGCAATTACATCCGATGACAGCGTGCCCGAGGCACGACGAATCCCGCCCGGCAACGTGTGTAACCGGACGGGTGATCGCGCCGCGGAACTTCCCTAGAGCGTTCCGTCCTTGACCAGTTGTTTCGCCAGTGAGTCGAGAATGACCTCGGTCGAGCCCTCGTAGATCCGCATGGGGCGGGCCTCGCGGTACAGACGTTCGATATTGCTGCCGCGTGTGATGCCGTAGCGGCCCATCACCTGAACGGCACGGTCGACGACGCGGCCGGCAACCTCGGTCGCAGCGACCTTGGCCATCGACGACAAATGCAGGTTTGCTCTCGCGTCGCGAGCCGAAGCCGCCGCCGCACGATAGGTCAACGAACGCGCCATCTCGATGTCGGTCCAGCACATGGCGAGATGCTCGGGCACCGAGCCGAGACGAGACAGACTGACACCGAACTGCTCTCGGCCGTTCGCGTGTCGCACGGCCTCCTTCAGAGCGGCCTCGGCGAGACCCACCGCCGCACCCGCGACCGACACCCGGAAGGTTGCCAGGGTCGCCAAGACCAGCGAGAAACCTTTGCCCTGCATGCCGATTCGGTGATCCAGGGGAACCCGGACGTCCTTCAGAATCACATCGCTCAACACGTGCGGAGCGATGATCTGATGCGGTCGCTCAGTGGTGACACCCGGTGTATCCGCCGGGATCAGAACGAGGGAATAGCCCTCGCCCTCACGTCCGAGGATGCTGTAGAAGTCTGCGTCGCCGCCGTTGGTGATGAACGACTTGTGTCCATTGACCACCAGCTCACCGTCGACCTCTTCGATCGAAGTCGTCAGCGCCTTGAGATCCGAGCCGACATCCGGCTCGGTGAGGCCCAGTGCGGCGATAGCATCGAGATTCGCCACCCTGGGTAGCCAGTACTCCTGCATCGCAGGCGTGCCGCCGACAGACAATCCGTAGCTCCCGATGCCCTGCATCGCAAAGAGCGAATCGAGGTGTCCGCATTCAGCAGCGAGACGCTCACGAATCACTGTGACGGCGAGCGAGTCGACCTCGTCGAAGCGGCCACCGAACCGCGACGGCACGGTCACGCCGGCCAACCCTGTTGCCTGAAGCCGCTTGCGTACGTCGACGTCGATACCATCGGACTCGTCGGCGCGAGCAGCGATATCGCGGACGGATTCTGCTAGCGCACGCGCTTCGACCTGCAGTTCGAGATACTTACTTGGGAGCTCGAACAGTCCCTGTTCCGATTCCGACACCCTGTCTCCATTCGTCAATCTATGATTACCATACTAAGGAATTGCCCGCCGTGGCCCCGATCCAGGAGAAATAGATGCCCCCGTTCGACGCCCCCTCCCAGTTCGATCTCAGCGGGCGCGTCGCCCTGATCACCGGGGGAAGCCGAGGCCTCGGCAAATCGATGGCCTTCGGCCTCGCCCAGGCAGGAGCCGATGTGATCATCGCCAGCCGAGACTTCACGTCCTGCCAGGCAACGGCCGACGAAATCGAAGAGGCGACCGGGCGGCGGGCATTCCCGATTGCTGCACACGTCGGTAGGTGGGACGCCCTCGATTCGCTCGTCGATGCCTCGTACGAGCACTTCGGCAAGGTCGACATCCTGATCAACAACGCGGGCATGTCCCCGCTGTACGACTCCGTGGACACCATCTCCGAGGCCCTGTTCGACAAGGTCCTCGGGGTCAATCTCAAAGGCCCCTTCCGCCTGGCCGCCCTCATCGGAACCCGGATGGCCCAGGGCGACGGCGGCTCGATCATCAATATTTCGAGCGCCGCATCGACCAAGCCCCGACCCGACGTACTGCCTTACGCCGCTGCAAAAGCGGGCCTCAACGCCATCACAGTCGGCTTGGCCAAGACATTCGGGCCGAGTGTGCGGACGAACGCGATCATGGCGGGCACGTTCCTGACCGACGTTTCCAATGCCTGGGACATGGAGGCTTTCGGCAAGCGCGCCGAGACCTTCGCCGCCAAGCGAGGCGGCGACCCCAACGAAATCGTGGGGGCTGCTTTGTATCTCGCCAGCGACGCCTCCAGCTACACAACCGGATCCATCATCACCGTCGACGGCGGGATGTAGTAGTCCTACGACCGCAAGCCCCGCCAGGCCATCGTTCCGCCATCGACGGGAACGTTGGTTCCCGTCATGAACGACGCCGCATCCGAGGCCAGGAAGCACGCGACCCGCGCGACCTCCACCGGATCCCCGAGTCGCGGGATCAGGTGGGCACCGCTCATGTGGCGCTCTTGCTCCACAGGATCGGCGGCGGCATCGATGTGCTTCTGCGCCATGGTGGTTCGAAAGCTCCCGGGGCTGAAACTGTTGCATCGAACCTCGTCGGCCAGCGAGATCGCCGTCGTCCGCGTCAGCTGAATCACCGCTGCCTTGCTGACGGAGTATGCCGGAGTCTTGTATCCCATCATCCCCGACACCGACGCCGCATTGACGATGGACGGTCCACGATCCGAAGCCCGCAGTTGTGGCGCAGCATATTTGGTTGCCAGCCACATCGACTTCACGTTGATGTTCATGACGGCATCCCACACCTCCTCGGGGAGGTCAACGACGTTTGCCTGCTCCCCCGGCACGAACCCGGTGTCGATGACGCCCACGTTGTTGATCAAGGTGTCGAGACCTCCTGCGGCAGCGACGGCGGCGTCGATCATCTCCCGGACTTGCCGACCGTCGGACATGTCGATCCGCAGCGTAACGCTCTTCGCTCCCGCCGCCGCGATCAGAGTTTCGGTCTCCGCGAGCAACTCCGGTGAAATGTCAGCAACAATCACGGTCTCGGCACCCTGAGATGCCGCCTCGACGGCAATGGCCCGTCCGATTCCCGAGCCGCCGCCGGTCACGAGCACTCTCTTGTTCTTCACAGCTACCTACTTACTGATGATTCCTCGTCCGGCCAGATCTGCCAGTTGCTCTGCATCAATGGACAACTCGGTCGCCAAAATCTCGGCAGTGTGCTCGCCGATGCCCGGTACGCCGTCGTACACTGGACCGTCGTAACTCTTCATATGCAGGACTGGCCCTGGCATCAGAACCTTGCCGAGGACGTCGTTGCCGGTGATCTCGACGAGGGTCCTTTCGAGAAAGTGCGGATCCTGCACCACATCGGAGGCATCGTTGACCGCGGCGCTGACGACCTCGAATTTCTCGAGCCTGGACAATACCTCTGCGCGCGGCATGGAACGGCACCACTCGACAACCATCTTCTGCACTTCGTCGTTGTTACGCAGTCGATCCGCGTTGGTCGCGTATCGCGGATCCTCGATCACCTCGGGCTTTCCCATGGCTGCGAACAGCCGCGTGGCGATGGTCTGATTCGATGCGGCTATCGACAGGAACTTCCCGTCGGCTGCCTCGTAGATCCCGCGTGGCGACGCGGCTCCGGTCGAGTTTCCGATGCGCTGCTGAATCTCTCCGGTCGCGGTGTACTTGAGAAACATGTCGCCGACGATGAACATCAGCGGCTCGTAGAGCGCGACGTCGACTTCCTCACCGAGACCGGTCTTCTCACGTTTGAACAAGGCCATTGCCACACCCATCGCCGCGGACAGTCCGGCGATCGAGTCGGCGAAGCCGAACGGCGGCGACGTCGGCGGTGAATCGGGCCACCCGTTGACGTTCGCGAAGCCGCTGGCGGTTTCGGCAACCGTGCCGAATCCCGGCAGCAGCCGATTCGGTCCGGTCTGACCGAATCCGGAGACGCGAGCCAACACCAAACCTGGGTTGACCTTCGACAACTCTTCGAATCCGAGCCCCCATGCTTCGAGCCTGCCGGGCCGGAAGGACTCGATGACCACGTCCGCACCGGCAATGAGCCGCTTCACCAGCGCTCGACCCTCCTCGTCACGCAGATCGATGCCGACCGAGCGCTTGCCTGCATTCAAACGAGAGAACCCGAGCGAGAGTCCGTCCTTCTGCGGAATCCATTGCCGTGCATAGTCACCTGATGTCGGGTCCTCGACCTTGATGACTTCCGCCCCGAAATCTCGGAGCATACGTCCCGCCGTCGGAGCGGCATACATGGTGCCGAGCTCCACCACCTTGACGCCCGCAAGTGGCCCTTCAGCGCTCATCAGACCCTCCACTGAATGTGCTTGACCTCGAGGTATTCCTTCATTCCCCACTCGCCGAGTTCGCGGCCGACCCCGGACTTTCCGTATCCGCCGAACGGCGCGTCGGGACGCATCGACCCACCGCCGTTGATCCACACGGTTCCGGCTCGGACCTGCTCCGCAACCCGGCGCGCCTCGATCGGATCGTCGCAGTAGACGTTCGCCGCAAGTCCGTACGCGGTGTCGTTGGCCAAACGGATGGCTTCCTCGGTGTCTTTGAACGGAACGATAACGGCGACGGGCCCGAAGATCTCCTGCTGCACCGCGCGGGCGCTGTGTGGGAGTCCGCCCAGCAGAACGGGGTTGACGTACCAGCCCTTCTCCGGAAGCGGCCTGGTGACCTCGAGCAGTTTGGTCCCACCCTCGGCCAACGATCCGTCGATGAACCCGTTGACGCGAGCCTGGTGGTCGGGCCGGATCATCGGCCCGATGTTGGTTGCCGGATCCCACGGATCGCCGACGATCATCTGATCGAACGCGGACGCTCCGGCTTCCAGGAACTCGTCGTACACGCTGTCGTGGACAAGAAGACGGGCAAGCGCCGCGCAACCCTGGCCACCATTGCGGGCCCAGCGAAGGTGCATCTCGACGGCGATCTTCTTGACGTCGACGCCCTCGAGGACGATGTTCGGGGACTTGCCACCGAGTTCGAGCGTGACACCGGCGAGGTTGGCCGACGCCTGCTCCATGATCTTGGCTCCGACTCCGTCGGACCCCGTGAACGACACCCGATCGACGCCGCGGTGCGAGGAAAGCTGCTGTCCCACATCGGCACCGCCGACGATGACGTTCATGACACCGGGCGGCAAGCCTGCTTCTTTGATCAAGTCGCCGAGAAACAGAGTCGTCAGAGGTGTCCGCGGCGACGGCAGCAGCACGACGGTGCAGCCGGCAGCCAATGCCGCGCCGAACTTGAAGATCGCAAGATTGAGCGGGTAGTTGTACCCGGTGATTGCCGCGACCACCCCGACAGGCTGATGGACCACGTCGCTCATCGTCGGAACAGGTTTGTCGTAGCCACCGAGATGAATGGTGCGGTCCGTTTTCGCCGCTTCCGCCGCCCATCGCAGGTGTTCGTCCACGGCCATCTTCACCTGGAGGTACGCCGCCAGCGAGACCGGGCAACCGACCTCGTTGACGATGGACGGCAGCAGCTTGTCGGCGGCCTTCTCCAGTGCGTCGGCGAAGCGGTGGATGTGAACCGATCGTTCCTCACCGCTCAAGGCCGCCCATGCCGGGAACGCCTTACGTGCGGCCGCGACAGCGTCGTCCACCTGACTGCTCGACGCTCCTCCTACAGTGGCGATGACCTCTTCGGTGGCCGGGTTGTAGACGTCCCAGCTCTCACCCTGCGGTTGTGCGTCTGTGTCGCCGATCAGCAGCGTCCTGGTCCCCGGTACCCACTTCTGGTCGATCTCTGCCACGGCAGTCATCTCACGCACCTTCTTTCTGAAAATCTGCAGGGATCTTGGCCATCAGGCCGACCCGCTCGAGTACACACACGATTTCGTCGCGCTGGTTGTAACCGATGTGCTCGAACCACACGATGCCGGAATCGTCGCGACTCTTGGATTCTCGCTTGTTCGTGATCGTGGTTTCGGCGCGAAGCGTGTCGCCGTGGAAAACCGGGTTCGGGAACGTGATCTTCTCGTAGCCGAGGTTGCCGAGGGTGGTACCCATGGTCAGTTCGGGCACGTGGAATGCACCGATCAGCGCCACGGTGAAGAGGCTGTTGAACAGACGCTGGCCGTGGATCGTGCCCTTGCAGAACTCCGCATCCAGATGCAGCGGTTGGATGTTCATCGTCAGTGAGGTGAACATGACGTTGTCCATCTCGGTCACGGTGCGGGTCATCGCATGCTTGTAGTGCTTGCCGACCTCGAACTCCTCGAAATACAGACCTCTCACTTGCTCCCTCTCTTCGTGATCGCCTCGGCGCGTTCGAGCCACTGAACCGCTTTGTCGTAATGTGCCTTGTCGATGTGCAGACCGCGGTAGCGCAGTGCACCGGCCCCCTGCGCTTCGGCCTTCTCGTACGCCTCGGCCAGCCCGCGGTAGAACTCGATGTCCTGCTCGGACGGGCTGAACACGTCGTTGACGGTCTCGACGTGCGACGGGTGGATCGCAATCATGCCGCGGAAGCCGAGCTGTCTGCCCTTGATCGCGAATTCCCTCAGTCCATCCAGGTTTTCGAGGTCCTCCCACAGACCGGTCAGCGCATGAATCTTCGCTTCTCGGCACGCGAGGAGCACCCGACTCCGCAGATACAGGGTTTCGAGCCCCTCTGGCGTCCACTCGTAACCGACCTCACGCGCGATATCGGCGTGCTCGGCGGACGGCCCGATCATCGCACCGACTCGCGGTGAGGCCGTGGCGACCTCGAGACAGTTGTGGATCGCGTTCACGGTCTCCACCGGAACGATGTATTCGAGTCCGTCGACGCCGTTGCGTGCCTCGAAGTGATCGAGCAGCGCGTCGTACTGCAAAACGTCGACGGCCCTCTCGATCTTCGGAGCGAACACGCCAGTCAGACCAGGCACGACGACAGCTTCGAGGTCTGCGCCGGTGAGCCGCGTCGCAAGTGGATTGACTCGGACGAACAGTCCCACATCGGAATTGGTCTGCCGAACACGTGCGATGGACTCGGCCACCGTCGCACGGGCGGACTCCTTCTCGGCGGCGGGCACCGAATCTTCCAGATCGAGAACGACACAGTCTGCGCCCGACGCAACGGCCTTGTCCACCCACCGCGGGCGGTGACCGGGCACGAACAGAATGGAACGGTACGGCTGCATTGTCACTTCCCTTCAGTAGCTACGCGGCAGGCCGAGGACATGCTCGGCGGTGTAGTTGAGAACCATTTCCTGGCTGATCGGCGCAATCCGCATGAGGCGTGACTCGCGGAAATAACGTTCGACGTGAAATTCCTTGCCGAACCCGAATCCACCGTGCACCTGCAACGCGACATCCGCGGCAAAGAAGCCGGCCTCGGCACACAAGTATTTGGCGGCGTTCGCTTCTCGGCCACAGGGCACACCGGCGTCGACCATCCAGGCGGCCTTGTCGACGACGGCCGCTGCTGCATCGAGCCTGATTCGGGCCTCCGCCAGTTGGAATGCGATGCCCTGATTCTTTCCGATAGGCCGACCGAAGACTTCACGGTCCTTGGCGTACTGGGTGCCGCGGCGCAGGGCCGCCTCGCCGATTCCCAGAGCCGCGTTCGCGGCGATCACACGCTCGGCGTTGAGCCCGCCGAGGATGGTGCGGAAACCGTGGCCGACCTCGCCGACGACGTCCTCGTCGGCCACGAACAGCTCGTCGATGAACAGCTCGTTGGTGTCGACGGCGTTACGGCCCATCTTCGGAATCGGGCGGATCTGGACCTTGCTTCGATCCATATCGGCGAACAGCAATGTCATTCCTGCAGTGCGCTTCTCGCCCTCGACACGTGGACTGGTTCGGCACAGCAGAAGCATTTTTTCTGCTTCCTGTGCCTTGGTGATCCAGACCTTCTTACCCGAGACCAGGAAGCCACCGTCGACCTTCTTGGCAAAGGTCTTGATATTGGTGGTGTCGGTACCGGCGTCGGGTTCGGTGACCGCGAAAGACGTATGCAGCTCACCGGTGATGACTCGAGGCAGGTACTTCTGCTTCATCGCCTCGCTGCCGTGATTGATGATGGGCTCGAAGCCGAAGATGCCGATGTGGACGGCACTGCAGCCGCCCATCCCTGCACCGGATGCCGAGATCTCACGTTCGACGATGGCCGCCTCGGTCACGCCGAGCCCGCCGCCGCCGTACTCCTCGGGGACGGTCAGCCCCAGCCAACCACCCTCGGCCACAGCGTTGTAGAAGTCCCAGGGGAACTCGTGGCTGTCGTCGTGTTCCATCCAGTAGTCGTCGGGAAACGCCTTGCACAGGGTCTTGACGGCTTGTCTGATGTCTTCGTGCGTCGGGTCGACCGTGTAGTCCATGTCGTGTCTCCAACTCTAGGCGACCGGCACCGCAGTGCGGTCGAACGTATCGACGGTGATTCCCTCGTCGCGCAGAACTGCCTTGCGCACTTTTTCGGAGGGTGTTTTCGGAAGCGTGTCGAGGAATCGTACGTACCGCGGCGTCGCGAAGGCAGGAATCTTGCCTGCGCACCAGTCGAGAATCTCTGCGGCATCAGCCTTTTCGCTGACCACGACGGCGGCGAGCACCTCGTCCTCACCGGCTTCGACATCGGCAGGCACGCCGATCACCGCGCATTCGACGACGGCCGGATGCCCGAGCACGGCCTGCTCGACCTCGTAGGAGCTGATGTTCTCACCGCGTCTGCGCAACGCATCCTTGTAGCGGTCGACGAAGTAGAACCAGCCGTCCTCGTCCTTGCGTAATGCGTCGCCGGTATGGAACCACAGGTTCCGCCAGGCCTCGAGAGTCTTCTCGGGCATTCCGAAGTACCCGAGACTGCATGTCCAGGGTTGCTTCGGGCGAATGACGAGCTCGCCGACTTCGCCGACCGGGACTTCGCGATCGGTCTCGGGGTCCACCAGCCGAATGTCGAACCAGTCCGAGGCAACCTTGCCCGCCGCGCCGGGTGGGATCCTTTCCCCGTACGGAGTCAGGATGGGAGCACTGGTTTCGGTCAACCCGAATGCGTTGACGAAAGCCTCTATGCCGTAACGCTCTTTGAACTCTTCCACGACGGTATCGGCGATAGGTGCTGCGTAGACAGCTCGAAGCTGATTGTCCCGATCGTTCTCGCGCGGTGTCTGCTTCCACGCGAAGTCCATCATCACGCCCACGAAGTTGGTCACGGTCACTCCGGAATCGCGGACCATGTCGATCCATCGACTCGCGCTGAACTTGGAGTGCACCACGGCGCTGGCACCGGCGACGAGCGCCGGGTAGACCGCCATGAACTGCGCGTTCCCATGGAACAGAGGCGTCGTGGTCATGTACCTGTCCGCCGAGGTGAGCCGGGTCAGCGACACCACTTCCTGTGCAAAGAAGTACAGCTGGCTGTGCGGCATCGCGACGCCCTTGGACGGGCCGGTGGTACCAGAGGTGAAGAAAATTGCACCGAGGTCCTGAGCCCGTGCAGCCGGCACCTCGACGGGACTGCCGGCCTCGAGTTCGTCCCAGGGTTCGGCCTGCCAGCCATGTTCTCGCAACAGGGAGACTGCCGCATCGCCGTGTCCGGTGTCGATGACCCAGAACCTCTCGATGCCGCGCGCGTGTTCGGCGATCGCCACGAAGCGCTCGGCGAACACGTCGTCGATGACCGCCCACCGCGCACCGACGGTGACGATCTGGTGGCGAAGGAACTCGCCTTCGTAATTGGTGTTGATCGGCACCTCTACGGTGCCGCCCACCGCAGCGGCGAACCAACTACGCACGAGCCGTGACGAATTCATCGCCATGATGACGACCCGATCCCCCTGCAGCGCGCCTGCCGCGTGCCAAGATCCGGCAACGCGCTCCGCCGAACCGAGCATCTCGGAGTAGGTGAACTCCAGGTTCTCCTCCGGGGTGATCAGAAACGGCGCGTCCGGCGTGGTCGAGGCGTGCGTACGCAGGACGTTGTTCAGTGTCCACCCTTCCGGATCGACGAAGTTGGGATGCAGATCTCGATAGGTCTGTGTCACTTGAAGTCCTGGAAAGGTTCGATCGCCAGCATCGACGGCACAACGTCCTTACCGAGCCGTTCGATTGCCGCAATGGTCTCGTCCCCGTCCATCGTGGGCCACTGAGGACGAAGAAGTAGTGGGTCCACGGGCAGGGTCGTCACGAGATCGGTGAGTTTACCGACGACATCCTCGGAAGTACCGACTATGACGTGGTCGGACACCGACTCCGCGAATTGGTTCGCAAGATCTCGGCCGGCCATGACCTCCAACCCCTTTGCCGCGTAGGTCAGATACCGCCCCTGAGCGACTCGGGCGTACTCGACCATCGCCTCTTCCTTGCTGTCCGCGACGAGGACGTTCCGGCGCAACGGTTGCAGGCCGAATTTCTTGCCGCGTTCCTCGAACAGACCTTTGACGACGCGGTATCGCTCTTCCACCTCGTCCTTGGGAGTCTCGGGCGGTACCGCGTACGCGTCGCCGTACTTGCCTGCTCGCCTGACGCCGCCCATGGCGTGCGCACCGATCCAGATCGGGACGTGCGGTTGCTGCACCGGATGAAGGTGCGGCTTGACGCCATCGAGCTGGAAGTACTTGCCCTCGAAGGTCACCTCGTCCTGAGTCCACAGCTGCTTCATGACCTGGAGCGACTCGTCGAAACGGCCTGCCCGCTCCTTGTACGGCACCTGCAGGTAATCGAATTCCTCGGGGCGGTAACCCAATCCGGCACCGAATATCAATCGTCCCTCGGTTACGACGTCGAGCGTCGCTATTTCCTCGGCGAGCATCACCGGATGGTAGAGCGGTGCGATCATGATCTGCGTGACGAGCTTGGTCGTCGGCGCGACATGTGCGGCAAGACGAGCGAGCAAAGGCACCGGCTGCAACCAACGGAGATCGCCGTACAGAAAATGCTGGCCGATGGCGATGTAGTTGAAACCGTTATCCTCGGCGCTCTCGACGATGCGGAGGATGTCCTTGAACTGCTGCGCCGGCGTCACCGACTTCGGCACGTCGCTGAGCAGTAAGCCGACCTGAACCATGTGAGTCCCTTCGAGAAGTATTGAGCTGACTGCACTTACTGCGCGGTGAGGCCACCGTCGACCGGGATGGTGACTCCGGTGATGTAGCTGGCGTCGTCACTGTTGAGGAATGCGATCACCGATGCGATCTCCTCGGGCTCGGCGCCGCGGCCGAGCGGAATTGTCGCTACGAAGTCCGCCGCCAGAGCGGTGACGTCCGAGCCGGGCTCGCGGCCGAAGAATTGCGCGAGCATGGGCGTCTTGACCTGACCTGGGCAGATCACGTTGACCCGGATGCCGTCCTTGGCACCGTTGAGCGCCAAGGCGCGACCGAAGGGAACGAGTGCTCCCTTCGTCATCGAATAGATCGGGCTGAAGGGTGACCCGATGAGAGCCGACGTCGACGAGGTCAAGGTGACCGAGCCTTTGCCGCCTGCCTTTTTGAGCAACTCGAACCCGAGGGTGGTCGAGTAGTAAGCGCTCTTGACGTTGACATCGATATTCTTCTGCCACGCAGCGTCGTCCACGTCCAGGCCACCGGGACCGGGCATGCCGACCTGCGCGTGCAGTGCGTGCAGAACGCCCTTCTCCTCGTCGATTTTCGCGAACAGTGCGCGAAGATCGTCGTTGTTCGTGGCGTCGACGGTCACGGCCGTTGCCTGACCACCCTCGGCTTCGATCTCGGCCGCAACTTTCGACGCGGACTCCGCACTGAGGTCGGTGACGTAGACGAACGCTCCTTCGGACGCGAGGCGATGGCTGATGGCACGGCCCATTCCGGATCCACCACCGATGACCGCTGCGATGCGGCCTTCATAACGCTGCATTTTCTGTACTCCTTCTCGAGTTACTGACCTATTCAGCCTCGTTGGTCGAACGAACGTCCCAGTAATTCGGAAACTATTCGAGTTCGCTGCATGGTCGGGGTGCCACCGGCAAGCGCCCAGCCGTGTGCGTCGCGGTGCATCCGTTCGATGCCGAATTCTTCGGTGTAGCCATTGCCGCCGTGCAACTGCATCGCAAGATCGGTCACGTTCTTCGCCATTTCGTTGGCGGTGCACTTTGCGAGCGAGACGTGCAGAGAGTTGGGCAGCTGCTCACCATCGATCACTGCCCCTGCTGCACGCTGCAGCAACAACCTGGCCGCATCGACCTGAAGTGCCATATCGGCGATGGTCATCTGAACGGCTTGAAACTCGATCAGCGGTTTGCCGAACTGTGTGCGCTCCTGCACATACCGGATCGACAGGTCCAAGGCGGCCTGACCCAGCGCAAGACTCATCGTCGAATTGCCGAGCCGCTCGATCGAGAACGCGGTGAACAAAGTGCGGAAGCCGCCAGGCTCGACGACGATGTTCGCCACGGGAACTTCGACGTCGTCGAAGTAGATGTCCGCGGAGGGAATGCCACGAAAGCCCATGAGCTTTTCCCGCGCCCCGTAGCTGACGCCTGCTCGATCCGCCTCGACGAGCACTGCCCCGATGCCCTTCGCGCCCGGTGCGTCGCTCATGCGCGAGTAGACAAGGTAGACATCGGCTTCGGAACCGTTGGAGATCCATCGCTTGTTGCCGCTGACGCGGACGGTGTCGCCGTCGATGGTCGCTTTGGTCGTCAGATCTGTCGCAGCCGATCCGGCGTCGGGTTCGGAGATGGCGACCGCCATGGTGATGTCGCCGGCGATGATGCCGGGGAGGAATCGTTCACGCTGCTCTTCGGTACCGATGCGGGCAATCACCTGCGCCGGGCCGGTATTGGCCTCGAAAATCTGGAACGCTGCGGGACGGCAGTGGTAGGCGAACTCTTCGATGACGTTCAGCGCTTGCTGCAGGGGCGCACCTGCGCCGCCGAAACGCTCCGGAAGCGCAATACCGAGGAACCCGAGCGAACCGAGGTACTTCCGCTCCTCCACGGGGAACGCAGTCCTATCCGCATCCCATTGCGCAGCCTTGGGCGCGTAGCGCTCGGTGGCAACCTTCGCAGCTACCTCCTTGATGGCGCGTTCGTCGTCGGTCAGGATGCTGGCGGACATGGCCACCCCTTTCATGTTCATGATTATACTAATCCGATGTGATCTACGGTACAACAGTCCTCACGGGCTCCGCTAGGTTCATGCTAAACATAATCATCAATATCCCGTCACGTTTCGAGAAACCTGCTTCAGGAGGGTTGTCATGACACGCGCAGTTATCGTCGACGCCGTTCGATCTCCCATGGGAAAAGGCAAAGCGGGTGGTGCTCTCTCGCATCTACACCCGGCGGACTTGCTCGGTCAGGTACTGCGTCAGCTCGTGGATCGATCGTCGCTCGACGCCGCTCTGGTCGACGACGTCATCATCGGGTGCGTCGGAGGCAACGGCGAGCAAGCAGGCACACCTGGACGTCAGGCAGTGCTGTCCGCTGGATTTCCCGTCCACGTCCCCTCCGTGACGGTCGAGCGTAAATGCGGTTCCGGCCAGCAAGCACTGGACTTCGCCGTTCAGGGCGTCCTCGCCGGGGCTTACGACGTCGCCATTGCAGGTGGCGTCGAATCCATGAGCAGAGTGCCGATGGGGAGCGCGTACGGCGATGCCGATCCTTTCGGAGCCGGCGTTCGCGCGCGCTTCCCGGTGCTGGTACCTCAGGGCGTGTCCGCCGAACTCGTCGCCCACAAATGGGAAGTCTCTCGTGCGCAGCTCGACGACTATTCCGCGCGCTCCCACGAGCGCGCCTCCACCGCTCGCGATTCCGGCTGGTTCGACAGCGAGATCGTGCCGGTCGGCGGACTGACTTCGGACGAAACCATCAGGACCGGTACGACGGCCGACAAGCTCGGAGGATTGAAAGCGGTCTTCGGGACCGATGCACGACGCGCGCAGTTTCCGGATATCGACTGGTCCGTCACCGCAGGCAACGCCTCCCAAATCACCGACGGCGCGTCCGCCCTTCTCGTCATGAGCGAGGAACGTGCGGTAGAACTACGCCTGCGCCCGAGAGCCCGAATCGTCGCCTCGGCGGTGATCGGCGACGATCCAGTGCTCATGCTGACGGGGCCCATTCCCGCAACCGAGAAAGTGTTGAAAAAGGCCGGCCTGACGCTCGCCGACATCTCGGCCTTCGAGGTCAACGAGGCCTTCGCCTCGGTGCCGCTTGCGTGGGCCAAGGAACTCGGCGTCGACGAAGAGTTGTTGAACCCAGTGGGCGGGGCGATTGCGCTCGGACATCCCCTCGGTGCCTCCGGTGCGCGTCTCATGACCACGATGATCAATCATCTCGAACGCACCGGCGGCCGCTACGGCCTGCAGACCATGTGCGAGGCCGGCGGCATGGCCAACGCCACCATCATCGAAATTCTGAAGTAAGGAACCAGATTCATGGACCTCACCAATTCCTCTGCCGTCGTCACAGGCGGCGCGTCCGGCCTCGGACTCGCAACCGTCAAACGATTCGTGGCCGCGGGCGTAAGCACCGTCATCGTCGACCTCCCGCAGTCCGCCGGTAAGGAAGTTGCCCAGGAACTCGGCGACCTGGTGCAGTTCGGGCCGGCCGATGTCGCCGATCCCGACGCCGTCGACGCCGCCCTCGATCTCGCCGAATCGCGTGCTCCCCTGCGTTCGGTGGTGCACTGCGCAGGCCGCGGTGGCACGGTCCGAGTGGTCGAAAAAGACGGCACCCCCGGATCGCTGGAGCTCTACACCTCGTTGATCCAGACCAACTTGATCGGCAGCTTCAACGTGCTGCGTCTCGGAGCCGCCCGTATGGTCCGAAACGAACCGATCGACGGCGAACGGGGAGTTGTCATCATGACCGCGTCCGTCGCCGCGTGGGAAGGCCAGATCGGCCAGATCCCCTACGCCTCGGCCAAGGCCGGCGTCGTAGGAATGACCCTCGTCGCGGCCCGGGACCTCTCTCGAAAACTGGTTCGCGTCAACAGTATTGCGCCAGGAATTTTCGATACCCCCATTCTGTCGCGCTTCTCGCAGGAAATTCGCGACGGCCTTGCCGCCCAGATTCCGCACCCCGCTCGTCTGGGCGACGCCGACGAGTACGCCAAACTTGCCCTGCACATGATCGACAACGCCATGATCAACGGTGAAGTCATCAGGCTCGACGGCGCGATCAGAATGGCACCGCGATGAGCGCCAGCGAAGAGCAGAGAACACCGATGAGCGCCGGCGAAGAGCAGAAAACACCGATGAATGCGCCGAAGGCACCGGTTCGCGTGGAACAGATCGACGGTGTTCAGGTCGTCACGATCACGCGCCCCGAGGTGCGCAACGCGATCGACACTGCCACGGCCCAGGCCATCGCCGATGCCATGGACGAGCTCGACGCTCGGGACGACCTCGTAGCCGGCGTCATCACCGGAGAGGGTAAAAGCTTCTGCACCGGAATGGATCTGAAGGCATTTCTGGCCGGCGAGAAGCCGTCGATCCCGGGTCGCGGATTCGCGGGGGTCGCGGAGACTCCTCCGGCGAAACCGCTCATCGCGGCGGTGGAGGGTCATGCCATCGCGGGCGGTTTCGAGATCGTGCTGGCGTGCGATCTCGTGGTCGCTTCGGAGACTGCGGTGTTCGGGTTGCCCGAGGTCAAGCGCGGACTGCTCGCAGGTGGTGGCGGATTGCTCCGTCTCCCCGACCGAGTTCCGCGGGCACTCGCTGTGGAATGGTGTCTCACAGGTGATTTCATCAGTGCGGAGCAGGCCCAAGACGCAGGATTGATCAACCGGCTCACCGCTCCCGGCGAGGCCTTGGCTACCGCGCTGGAACTGGCGAAGAAGATCGCCGCGAACGGTCCGCTCGCGGTCCGTGCCACGAAGGAGATCATCACCAAGGCGCGGGACTGGTCCAACGACGAGCAGTTCGCGCAGATGTGGAAGATCTACGAGCCCGTTCGGTCGTCCGAGGATGCGCGTGAGGGTGCCTCGGCATTCAAGGAGAAGCGGGTGCCGGTCTGGAAGGGTCGGTGACATGGCCGCCATCGTCACCGGCGCCGGCAGCGGAATCGGGAGGGCCGTAGCGCTCGAACTGTCCTCGGCCGGTGCAGCGGTGCTCGCTGTCGATATCGACGAGGACGCCGCCCGGGAGACCGCACGAATGTCGACCGGCACCGTTGTTGCGCACCGCGCCGACGTGTCGAAGCCCGACGAGGTTGCCGGGTACGTCGACATCGCCATCGCTGAACTCGGCGTACCGGACCAGTTCTTCAACAACGCGGGCGTCGCCGGGTGCAATCGCAGCATCGTCGATATGTCGATCGACGAGTGGTCGTCCACTCTGTCGGTCAACATGAACGGCATGTTCTACGGCCTCAAATATGTTCTTCCACATATGATCGCGGCCCGACGCGGCCAGGTGGTCAACACCGGGTCCATTGCCAGTCTCCAGGGCGCAGCGAAGCGAGCCGATTACGTGGCGTCCAAGCATGCGGTCCTCGGCCTCACCCGCACTGCCGCAGCCGAAGTGCGCGAGCACGGCGTTGCCGTGAACTGCATCTGCCCGGGCTCCACCGATACGCCGATCATCGGTAAGTTTCGCGCTCTTCTCGCACGGGACGGACAGAGCATTCCGACACGCGGAGTGGGCGATCGGGGGATGGCCAGTGCCGCAGAGATCGCTCGAACCGCTGCATTCCTGCTCCGTGCGGACGTTCCATTCCTGACCGGCGCCGCCCTGTCGGTGGATGGAGGAGCGTCGGGGCAGTACTGAATGTCCGAATCGTATTGCTTCGCATCATTAGTATAGATAGAGTCGTCTTCATCACTTTCGTCGATCGGAGACCCTCTTGTGATCGCCTCGATGTCCGATCGTTTGTTCAAGATCGTCGAAGTCGCCGCCGTTGCCGGACTACTTGCCATGATGGCGCACATAGTCGTCAACGCCCTGTCCCGCACCATGTTCGACCAACCCCTCGTCGGCACTCTCGAGCGTGTCCAATACTGGTACATGCCGGTGGTCGTACTGCTGGGCTTCGTGGTCGCGATGCATCGCACCGAGCACGTATGGGCAGATATCTTCTTCTCCCGATTTCCGGCACGCTCGAGACCGTTCGTCGGCGGGGCGGCGAGCATCATCTGCGCGGCTGTCTGCTTCCTGGTCACGGTCTACTCGTTCGATGTGGCGCAACATAATCGCGCTATCGACCTCACCGCGGGACTGACCGACATCGCTGCGTGGCCGACGACGTATCTCGTGCCGCTCGTCTTCTTGACATTCGGTATCCAGTTCATCGCGCTCGCCTCGAAGCAACTGCGTAACAACGACTCCGACAGTTCCGGTTCGGTATACGCAATGGAACCGTCCCTCGATGCACCGAACGAAGCCGAGAAGACCCGATGACCGCTGTCAGCACAGCCGAAAGACACGACAACCCACAACTGCCGGGCCGTGTGCGAACGGGCCGACTTCCGAATGGGCGGGTCGGTCTCGCAATACTGGCCACCGCCGCGGTCGCTTCTTCGATCGGAATGTTCCTGGACGTCTCGAAGGAGACGACCGGCGTCCTGGCTCTGGTCTTGCTGTTGAGCTTGATCTTCCTCCGCATGCACATCGGTTTCGCACTGCTGGTCTCGGCAATGATGGGCTTGTGGGCACTGCGGGACTTCGGCGTCGTTACGAGCACCGTCTCGAGATTGCCGTTCCAGACCGTCGCGCAATGGACGTTGAGTGTCATCCCGATGTTCGTCTTCATGGGCCTCCTGCTGTGGCGCTCCGGAGTCACCGAGAAGCTGTACGACGTTGCCCGCACGTGGCTCGGCTGGATGCCGGGCGGACTCGCCGTCGGAACGAACCTCGCCGGAGCCGGTCTCGCGTCCGTCAGCGGGTCGACGGTCGGTACCACCCACGCATTGGCACGGATCGGCATCCCCGAGATGTTGCGAGCCGGGTACGACAAACGGATAGCCATCGGCTCCGTCCTGGCAGCCGGGCTACCCGGCCAACTCATCCCTCCGTCGATCACGCTGGTGGTGTTCGCGGGACTCGCGCAGGTTCCAGTCGGTGAGCAGCTGCTCGCAGGCGTCGGTCCCGGGATCGCCGTCGCTGCCTTGTTCAGTATCGCGTTGGTCCTCGCCGCCGTGATCCTCGGCCGGAAGACCCCGAAGACTGTTGCGGCCGAGGTCGGCACGCCGGACACAATGCGCGATCGGTGGCGCGCGCTCGTGTCGATCTGGCCGGTGCCGGTACTCGTTCTGGTCGTCGTGGTCGGCATGTTCTCGGGCATCTTCACCGCAACGGAAGCCGGCGCTGCGGCCGCAATGGTTGCACTCTTCGTGGTGTTGTTCTCCCGCCGACGCGACCGCCCCTGGGGAGCGGTCAACGAGGCGGCCGTCGGCACCATCGCCAGCACCGGATCGATCTTCCTGATGCTTCTCGGCGCGACAGCGCTCTCACGCATGTTGCCGTTGACCGGGCTGACGACGGGCTTCACCGATTGGACGGTCGGTCTCGGCCTCTCCGCCTGGCAGTTCATTGCGCTGATGACCGTCGTCTACCTCATATTGGGAATGTTCCTCGACGGACTCGCGATCATGCTTCTGACCGTCCCTCTTCTGATGCCGACGCTCGCGTACCTCGACATTTCGCTGCTCTGGTTCGGTGTGTTCGTCGTTTTCGCGGCAGAGATCGCTGTGATCACGCCGCCGGTCGGAATCTTGTCCTACATCGTTCACGGCGTCGCACAGGATCCAGAAGTCAACTTGGGCAACAAGATCAGCCTGCGCGATGTGTTCACCAGTGTCGCGTGGGTCATTCCTGTCGCCCTGCTGTTCATCGTCCTGCTGGTGATGTTCCCGGAGATCGCCACCTACATTCCGAGCCAGATGGGCGGGTAGTACCCACAATGTTCCGCACACGCTTTTCCCGATTGCTTTCCGCGGTGGCAATACTGACCTCAACCGCCTTGGTCGCTTCGTGCTCGGCCACGACCACGTCGGCCGCTGGTGGACCCGGCATAGAATTCGGCGCGACGATGGACGAATATCACAGCGCATTCGACGACGTCGAACCGATCGAGTTGTACGCACAGACACCGGGCCCGCAGGGCTCTCTCGTCAGCGACAAGATGGAAATCTATTACGACGCCATCACCGAGTGGTCCGGAGGGAAGATCACGTTCGAGATCTTCTACGCCAACGCCATCGCGGGGGCGACCGAAATCGACGAAGCGCTCGCCGACGGACGCACCGACATCGACGGCTTCTCCAGTGCGACAAGGCCTGCCGAGTATCCCGCGATCAATACGCTGATCAATGCGTCGTTCTTGGGCGATACGTCACCCATTGCAGGGATGTTGCAGTCGCACGGTTGGCTCCTGCAATCCGCGTACGGAACCGACGAGATCTCGCAAGAGTTCGAGGACCGCAACATGGAGCTGCTGATGCCCTCGTACAACGGTGGCGGAATGGCGTTGCTGTGCACGGACGAGGCCGCCTCACTCGACCAGCTCGCGGGGCGTCAGATCGCAGCGGCGGGCCGCACACAGGGCGCGCAGCTGGCCGGACTGAACGCCGTTCCGGTCACCGCCTCGTATGCGGAGCTCTACGAGAGCCTGCAGCGCGGCGTCGTCGATTGCACCGCTACCTCGATTCAGAACGCGGTACTCGGCGGGTACCTCGGGCTGACGCCAAAGGTCGTCATCGATCCCGATGCCGGATTCGCGCTCACCTTCGGCTCGGTTCTGGTCAACCAGGACCGTTGGGACGGTTTGCCTCTGGTAGCCCAACAGCTCCTGTTCGATCGGCTCGATGTGTTCATCGAAACCAACATTCGGACCACCTGGGAGGCGATCGTGCAAGGTGTTGGTGAGGTCGAGGACGCAGGCGGGGTCATCACCGAGTTCGAGCCGGACGCCCGCGAGCGGCTGCAGTCCATCAACGAAGAGCAGGTCGAGCTGCTCGAGCAGTCCGAGGCTCTGGACGACCCGGCAACCGCACTCTCGGACTGGACCACCAACGCGGCTCAGTGGACGGACATCATCGACGAGCTCGGGTACGACAGCGAGATGACGTACTCCGAATTCGCGAGCTTCTACGACGACGACGCGATCGATCTGGATCCGTTCGTCGATGAAGTCTTCGAGCGCATTCTGATGCCCCACCGTCCGGAGGGTTCGGGCGAGGGAACGTAGTTCTCGCAGTGCGTGACAACCGTTGACATCATTCGAATGATAACTATAGTTAGCAGTGATTTGAATCACCATTACTCGGTCGACATCTCGCGCGCACCGAACCGCCACGACTGATGCCTGACTGCACCGATTCTGCTCGACTCGACATTCAGGAGACGCCAGCGTGATCGCCCCAGATTCCCAAGCCACTGCCCCGGACATCCTCTCGCCCGAATTCCTCCAGAACCCGTATCCGCTCTACCGCGTTCTGCGAGAGCATCATCCGGCCCTGTATCACGAAGCGACCAAAAGCTTTCTGATCAGTCGGTACGAAGATTGCGCCGAGGCGTTCCGTAGCGCCAAGTTCTCGAGTCGCAACTACGAATGGCAACTCGAACCCATCCATGGCCGCACCATCCTCCAGATGGAAGGACGCGAGCACTCGACGCACCGCTCACTGCTCAACCCGTTCTTCCGCGGCAACGGACTCGAGAAGTTCATGCCTGTCATCACCCACAACGCGGCCGAACTGATCGGCAGCATCGTCTCGCGCACCGCCGAGGACCTGATCGGGGCGGTCGCCGCTGACGGTGAGGCCGAGCTCGTCGGCCAGTTCACCAGCCGGTTTCCCATCAACGTGATGGTCGACATGCTCGGACTCCCCAAGAGCGATCACGAGCGCTTCCGGAGCTGGTATTTCTCGATCATGGCCTACCTCAACAACTTGGCCGGCGACCCCGAGATCAACGCCGCAGCCGAACGCACCCATGAGGAACTGCAGGAGTACATCCTTCCGATAGTTCGCGAACGCCGCTCCGGCGACGGCGACGATCTGCTCTCCCGCCTGTGCCGCGCAGAGGTCGACGGTGAGCAGATGTCCGACGACGAGATCAAGGCGTTCGTCAGCCTGTTACTCGTTGCCGGAGGCGAGACGACCGACAAGGCGATCGCCAGCATGATCCGCAATCTGATCGATCATCCCGATCAGATGCGAGCCCTTCGAGAGGATCGCAGCCTCGCCGATCGCGTCATCGCCGAGACTCTTCGGCACTCCGGACCGGTCCACATGATCATGCGCCAGACCGAGGAGGAGGTGCAGATCGAGGACACGACGATCCCAGCAGGAGCGACGTGCATCATGATGCTCGCCGCAGCCAATCGGGACGAGAAGCAGTTCTCCGATCCGGATGAGTTCGACATCTTCCGAGACGATCTCAATGTCGAGCGCGCGTTCAGCGGTGGAGCCAACCATGTGCAGTTCATCCTCGGCCGCCACTTCTGCGTGGGTTCGATACTCGCGAAGACCGAAATGACCATTGCACTCGATCTCGTACTCGACACCATGGACTCGATCGAATACCAGGACGGCTTCGTTCCGCACGAGAGTGGCCTGTACTCACGCGGAATTCCGGAACTCCGCGTGAAGTTCCAGCCGACCGGCAAGCTCGGCTGACGGACCCGCAGCGTCGACGGTCCGCTACTTGATCAGAACACCGGCATCGACCGGAACGGAAATCCCTGTCACGTAACGGGACTCGTCCCCCGCCAGAAACAACACCACGTTGCTGACGTCGTCGACCTGCACATAGGGAATGTCCAGTACATGCATTCCATGGAGTAGCGGAACCACTTGTTCGCGAGTCGGTGCTTCCTCGTCGGGCAGGAACAGCTTGTAGATGGCGTCGTTGAGCAGCATCCGGGTGTCCACGTTCGTGGGATTGACCGTGTTCACCCGAATGTTCTGCGGTCCCAGCTCGTTGGCGAGACTCTTCATCAGTCCCACCACACCGTGCTTGGCTGCCGTGTAGTGCGCGTTGTAGGGCAGGCCTTTGGTACCGGCTACCGAACTGATCAACACCATCGAGCCGCCCCTGCCGCCCGCCAGGATGTGCGGCGTGGCCGCGGTCGTCGTGTTCCACACCCCGGTCAGATTTGTCTCGATCATGTTGTGCCAGTTCTGCGCCGACAGCTCATGGGTGGTTCCGCTCCCCGCGATACCTGCATTCGCGACGACGACATCGAGCCTGCCGAGTTCGGCCACCCCTGCATCGACGGCGGCCTTCAGATCGTCGAGGTTGCGCACGTCGGTCTTCGACGCCACGATTCGCCGATCTGCCTTCTCCACGAGGCGAACCGTTTCGGCCAGATCCTCCTCGGTGGCCAGGTCGTACCCGACCGTGTCGACATCGGCGCACGCGTCGACCGCAATGATGTCCGCGCCCTCCGCCGCAAATCGAAGCGCGTGATTTCGTCCTTGACCCCGTGCGGCGCCGGTGATGAGTACTACTCGACCTTCGAATCGGTTCATGCTTCCAACGCCTCCTCACCGAGGAACGCGAGGACCACGGACGAATGCGACCTGGCCTCCTCGACACCCCCGGAATACACCGATTCACCACGGTTGACCACCACGACATGATCCGCGACGCTCAAGCCTGCTTGCGCGTTTTGTTCCACCATCAGCACACCCAGCCCTCGGTCTGCGATATCTCGGACGCTGCCCATGACGGTGTCGACGATGGCCGGCGCGAGGCCCATCGACGGCTCGTCCATCATGATGTATTTCGGGTCGGACATCAGGCCTCGGCCGAAGGCGAGCATCTGTTGCTCACCACCACTGAGCAGCCCGGCCGGACCGTCTTTGCGTTCACGCAGAATCGGGAACAGTTCATAGGCGAGTTCGGTGTTCTTCGCGCGCTTTTCGCTCGTCGAGGTGTATCCCCCGATTCGCAGGTTCTCGGCCACACTGAGTGATGCGAAGACCTGGCGCCCCTCGGGAACCAGCGAGATGCCATGTTTGACGACCCGGTGGGCCTTGAGACCGACCAGCGACTCACCGTCGAGGACGATCGTGCCCGCCGCGGGTTCGACCAAGCCTGCAATGGTTCGTAGCGTCGTGCTCTTCCCGGCGCCGTTCGCACCGAGTACCAACGTGATTCGGCCGGGCTCGACGGTCAGGCTGATATTCGTGACCGCGCTGACCTTGCCGTACCTGACATGTAGGTCATCGACTTCGAGCATCCTGGGCACCTCGCTTTCCTAGATAGGCTTCTTGAACGCTGGGTTCGCGAACCACGTCACGGGGCGTGCCCTGCGCGATCAGAACTCCGAAATTCATGGCGATCAACGTGTCACAGGTATCGACCATCATCTGTACGTCGTGTTCGACCAGAAGCTGCGTCAACCCTTCCTCGCGCAGCTTCCTGAGCAGCGTGGACACGTCCTCGCGTTCGGACTTGTTCATTCCCGCAGTGGGCTCGTCGAGGAGAAGTAGTTTGGGAGACATCGCAATTGCACGTGCGATCTCCACCCGTCGCTGCAGCCCGTAGGACAACTCTCCCGGCCGGATGTCCTCCAGCCCGGTGAGGCCGGTACGTTCGAGCGCCTCCGCGACCGCATCCCGCGACCTCTTCTGGAACGCCTTCCGTCCCAGTAGCAGTTCGCGGATTCCGCCCTTCTCGGCCCCGAGATCGGCACCGAGTGCGACGTTCTCCCGCACCGTCAGGTCTGGGAGGAGCCGGACCGTTTGAAACGTCCGTGCGATGCCGAGTTCGGCGACCTTCTGCGCCGACACCGTGGCAAACGATTCACCCTCGAAGGTGAGGGTCCCCCGCGTGAGCGGGGTCAATTTCGTCACCGCTGCCAGCAGAGTGCTCTTGCCTGATCCGTTGGGGCCGAGGATTCCGAAAATTTTGCCGCGAGTGATGTCGAAGGAAATACCGTCGACCGCCTTGATCCCGCCGTAATGCACTGCAACGTCGTCGATCCCGAGGACCACGTCGGCTGTCGAATCGTTCGGCGTGGCCTCGCGCGGTACCGCGTCGGTCGTCATTGTTTGTCTCCTGCCTCGGCCAGATCCAGCCTGTCGGCCGCACCGTCGGACTCTGCCGTGCGCGAGTCTCCGGCACGTTTCTTGGCCTTGGATTTTCGAATGAGATCGAGGACCGTTCCGTAAATTCCACCCGGAACGTATACGGCGGCCACGGCGACGATGATGCCGTAGACGATCGCCTGGTACTGCCCGACGATTTCCAGGTAGTACGGGAGCCAGGTGAAGATGACGGCCCCGATGACGATGCCCAGCCACGACCGTCCGCCGCCGACGATGATGATGGTCAGCCCGAGCACGACGAGGGGGAAACCGATGCTCTCGGGTGCCACCGTCGTCCGTAGCAGCACGTTGACGGCACCTCCGAGCGCGCCGATGAATCCGCTGATCACGAACGACGAGATGCGGTAGCGAGCAACGTTGACGCCCATCGACGACGCCAGTTCCGGGTCCTCGCGAACCGCGTCGATGCGTCGGCCCAGCCTGCCGCGCTCGCTCAGTGCCAGCAGTGCCACCACCAACACGGTGATCGCGATGATGTGACCGATCGTCAACTGCGGGTACGCAAGAGCTCCGAACAGTCCGACGGAAGCGCCGGTGAATGCACCGCCGTTGTGGGCGACAACCGTGATGATCAAGTCGAAGGACACCGTCGCCATCGCCAGATAGAGACCGTTGAGGCGCTGCACCAGCAACGCGAGCAGGAAACCGATCAGGCCGCACACGACCATGATCGCGGCGATCGCCGCGAACGACGAGAAGCCGTAGCGGATCACGAAGATAGCGGCCCCGTAGGACCCGAGACCGTAGAAGCCTGCACCCGCGAACGAGAAGACACCCATCCGGAGCTGTACCTGAATGCTCAGAGCCAGCAACAACACGGTGAACGTGCTTTGGAACAGGACGATATGAGAGAAGTAGAAGGTGCTCATACGCGCCGCACCTCCTTACGACCGAAGAGGCCTTGCGGACGCAGGAGCAGCACCAGGAAGATCATGCCGAAGCAGACTGCGTCGACCCATCCGCCGCCGGTGAATCGCAGCACGAGCGTCTCGGACAACGCGAGGATGTACGCCCCGGCCGCGACACCCGCAGTGCTGCCGACGCCACCGAGGATGATCACCGCGAAGGCCTTGATCAACAGCGTTTCACCGCTTTCCGGTGTGATCGCTCCCAGGTTGAAGGTGAGCAGTGCCCCGGCCAGACCGGCCAGACCGCCGGCGAATGCCATCGTGGCGAGAGAGAGTGTGCGTCGATCCACTCCCATCAGGGCTGCGGTTTCGGAATCGACACCGATTGCCCGCAAAGCCAAGCCCGCCATCGACTTCCGCAGCCAGATCGCCATCGAGACGGTCAGGACGACGGCAGACAGGACGATCACCAGTCCGGTGTTCGATATTCGCAAGCCCAGGAACGAGAAGACCTGAACAGCGTAGGAACTGTTCGCGAAGCCGAACGGCTCACTCTTGGTCACGTACTGGGCGATTGCAAGCGGAATGGCCGCCACGCCGATACCGCCGATCAGAATCTGCAGCTCGGCTATCCGGTGCGTCTTCGCTCTCTCGAGAATCGGTTGGAAGGCGAACACTTCGATCGCGGTGGACAGAAGTGCGCCCACGATCACCGATACCGCAATGACACCGATCATCGGGAGTTGCCGGTCGTCGACCACCAGGTAGCCGACGAACCCCGCGAACATGAAGATCGCGCCGTGCGCGAAATTCAGAATCCCGACGGTTCCCCACACGAGGCTCATACCGAGGCAGAACAGTACATAGATCGATCCGAGTATCGCCGCATCGACGAGAGTCTGACCCATGGCGTCAGATCACCAGCCCGTGTCGCAGTTCGGTGTATGTCATTCCGACAGCAACCCTTCCGAGGTTCCGTCCCACTCGACGACGACCCCGTCGACCCGTTGGTCGTTGCCCTCGAAGGTCACCGGCCCGACCGCGCCATCGAAGCCCGCCGCGGCAACGGCGTCCAGACCGTTCTTGATGTCCTCGCGCGAGGCACCGCCCGACTCCTTGATCGCGCGGGCGATCATCCACGCTGCGTCATAGCCTTCCGCTGCATAATTGAGCGGGTTCTTGCCGTACTCGGCGTTGTACGCCTCTACGAACGCGACCGAGGACGGTGCAGTCTGCAGGTAGTTGAAGTCCGTAGCCCAGAACATTCCGGCCCCGGCCGGTCCGGCGGGTGCGAGGTTGCCGGCGCCTGCTGCGGGGTTTCCGACGGCCGGGCCTTCGAAGCCGGCCTGGCGAAGCTGCGACATGGCGGTCGAGTTCTGCGCGCCTACGAGCAGGAACACGACGGCATCCGGCTGCTCGCCGACGATCTTGGTGATGGTCGACGCGAAGTCCTGTGTCGTCGATTGCACGCTGGTACTCGAGAGGATCTCGAGGTCCTCGCTCTCCTGCATCGCAGGCAGTTGATTCTCCGCAATTTCGGCGAGAGTCGGCTGGCCTGCGTTGTACAGCACGCTGATTCGTTTGGCCCCCAGCGTCTTCAGATGATCGATGGCCTTGGGGAAATACGTTTCCTGCGGAGCGGTCGAGCGGAACGTGTAGTCACCGATGACGACGCCTGCGCTACCGGACTGGGTGAAGATCACCGGCATCTTCGACGACTCGGCAATCGGCGCGACGGCAACGCTCTGCGGGCCGGACACCGTGCCGAGAATTGCGGCCACGTTCGGATCCGCGATCCCCTGAGTGACCTGGCTTGCTGCCGTTTGCGCGTCTCCCGCGGTGTCGCGACTGTCGAGCTTGATGGTCGATTCCCCGAGGAACTTCTGCTCGTTGATCTCCTTGATCGCCAGTTCGATGCCTTCGAGCTGTGAACCACCCACGTACGCGATGGTGCCGGTCTTGTCGGTGGTCGACAGGAGCGTGATCTCGGCGGGCATTTCTCCCGATGCAGTGGAGCCGGCCGGGCCACCACTACTGCACGCGGCGACCGTCATCATGGCTCCGGCCATTCCGAGCAGCGCCAATTTCCCGGGGCCAGTGGTGAGCTTCATCGTTCCTCCTATTTCATGGCAATGATGCGCATGATTGAGTGATCGATGTCACGTTAAGGGCAAAACTCGCAGTTGTCCAGATCACATTTTGATGTCCGGTCACGACCATCGCTCACGCGATGGAGCTAGTTGCGGCGAATCATTATCAGTGATTAAGTGAGCCATATCACCTGACCGACATGGTCCGCATCGCGGTCATCATCGAAGGAGTCACGTCTTGGCACTCGACGAAGCCACCGCCGCCTTCCTCGCGCAAGCTGCCGAGGGAGGCGGTAAAGCGTTGCACGAAATGACGCCCACCGAGGCCCGCCTGATGAACGAAAGTTTCATCGACCTCTACGGCCCCGGTCCAGAGATGGACAGCGTGGAGAACGTGAAGGTCGCCGGCGCGGACGGCCACGACATCGACGTCCGGGTGCTCACCCCCTCGTCCGAACCTCGCGGTGTGCTCGTGTACTTCCACGGCGGCGGCTGGGTCGTCGGCAACCCCGATCAATTCGACACCCTTGCTCGCAAGATCGCCATCGAGACCGGCTGCGTCGTCGTGCTCCCGGACTACCGACTCGCACCGGAACACGTCTATCCGGCTGCAGCCGACGATGCGTGGGACGTGCTGCAGTGGAGCGCATCCTGGTTCGACGCCGCACTGCCCTTGATGGTCGGAGGAGACAGCTCGGGAGGCAACCTGGCCGCCGTCGTCGCCCAGCGTTCGGTGCGCGAGAACGGGCCGAAGGTAGCTCTCCAGGTCTTGGTCTATCCGGTGACCGATCACGATTTCGACAGCGCGTCGTACAAGGATGCTTCCAACCAGCTGATGCTCGATCGAACCGCGATGATCTGGTTCTGGGACCTCTACACGCCCGAAGCCGGGGTTCGGACCAACTGGGACGCGTCCCCGCTGCACGGCGACGTGACCGACGTCGCCCCCGCGGTCATCCTTCTCGCCGAGCACGACGTGCTGCGCGACGAAGGTCGGAAGTACGCCGACAAGCTCAGCGCTGCAGGCATTCCCGTCGACATCAAGGTCTTCGACGGTCAGATGCACGGCTTCTTCCAGTTCGTCAACATTCTCCCCGGTGCCCAGGACGGCATCTCCTACGTGGGCGACGCCGTTCGTGCCCACCTCGACACCGTGAGCGCGTGAAAGGAACATCATGACAACGGATGCAATTGTGGTCGGTGCCGGCTTGTCCGGTATCTACATGACACACAAACTCGAGCAGCTCGGACTGACGGTGCGAGGCTTCGAGGCAGCGGAAACAGTGGGCGGAACCTGGTTCTGGAACACCTACCCCGGCGCGCGATGCGACGTTCTCAGCGTGGAGTACGCGTTCACGTTCTCGCAGGATCTCATCGACGAGTGGGAATGGACCGAACGCTACCCGGCGCAGCCGGAAATCCTGCGCTACATCGACTTCGTCGCCGACCGACTCGATGTCAAGAGGCACTTCCAGTTCAATGTGCGCGTCGAGTCCGCAGTGTGGGACGAGGACACCTCGCTGTGGACGGTGGGCACCGACTCCGGCGAATACGTGAGCGCGAAGTACTTGATCACTGCTGCGGGATGCCTGTCCACCTCGTCCACCCCGGACTTCGCCGGCCTCGACGCGTTCGAGGGCACCACACTTCACACCGCCGCCTGGCCACGAGACGGCGTCGACTTCACCGGTAAGCGCGTCGGCGTCATCGGCACGGGATCCTCGGGCGTGCAGGTGATTCCGAAGATCGCCGAGCAGGCAGCACACCTCACGGTGTTCCAGAGATCACCTGCGTTCAGTCTCGACTGCGGCAATCGGCTGTTGACCGAGGACGAGAAGCGCATGTTCAAAGAGCTCATCGAGGACTACAAGGTTGCGTCCAAGGCATCCGGCGGTGGACAACCCGTCGACACTCTCGACGTCAATACGTTCGATCATTCGGAAGAGGAGCGCACGGCGGTATTCGAGGAGCGGTGGGATCGCCATCGCGCTATCGATCTCATCGCGGCCTATCCCGACCTGCTCAGCAATCGTGCGGCCAACGACACCATCGCCGAGTTCTTCCGCGGGAAGATCCGCGACGTCGTCGACGACCCCGAGGTGGCCGAGGCGCTCTCCCCGCGCGAGCACCCATTGGGTGCCAAGCGAATAACGCTGGACACCAATTACTTTCAAACTTACAACCGCGACAACGTCTCTCTCGTCAGCGTGAAGAACGCACCGATAGAGGGACTCACGCCGACGGGACTGAAGACAGCCGACGCCGAGTATCCACTCGACGTCGTCGTGTTCGCCACCGGGTTCGACGCCATCACCGGACCACTGCTGAACATCGACATCCGCGGTCGCAACGGAAAAACACTGCAGGACAAGTGGGCCGACGGTCCGGTCACCTACCTCGGAATCGCCGTCGACGAGTTCCCGAATCTGTTCACCCTCACCGGACCAGGAAGCCCGAATGTATTGACCAATATGGTCTGCGCTATCGAGCAACACGTCGAGTGGACCGCGGAAGCCGTCGCGCATCTGGAATCGGTCGGTGCCAAGACTTTCGAGGCCGATGAGACGGCTGCGAAGGAATGGACGGCCCGCGCGGTCGAGCTGGCAGACATGACTCTCTACCCGGAGGGCAACTCCTGGTACACGGGCGCCAACATTCCCGGGAAGCCTCGCGTGATCATGTCTTACGTCGGTGGACTCAACGTCTTCCGCGAGACCTGCGACAGCGTCGCCGCCGACAACTACACCGGCTTCATCACCACGACCTAGGAGTTCGACACATGTTCCGCATCACCGTCGCGTACAACCACCCCGAGGACCCCGACGCCTTCCTCGCGCATTATCGGAGCATCCACGCACCGTTGACTGCGACGATGCCAGGGATCAGCTCGTTCGAGTGGGGTGTGTCCGAAACCCCGGACGGTTCGACGCCCGCCCACTTCGTCGTCGGCAATTTGAATTTCCCGTCGAAGGACGCGGCCCTCGCAGCTCTCGGATCACCCGAGGGTAAGGCCGGCGGCGAAGACATGGCCAACTTCGCAGGCGCAGGATTCGTCATGGACATGCACGAGGTCGAGGTCGCCTGACCGCGGCTTCGCCGCAGTGGTGCGGTCGAGTGCCGCCGGGGGGCACTGAACCGCACCACTTTTTTTACAAGCCGAGGTCCGCCAAGCCGAGCAGGGATCGATATTCGAGTCCCTCGGCGGCGATGACCTCGTCCGCCCCGGTCGCCCGGTCCACCACCGTGGCCACTCCGACGACCGTCGCGCCTGCGTCCCGCAATGCTGCGACAGCCGTGAGCGGCGAATTACCGGTCGTCGTCGTATCTTCCACCACCAGAACACGTTTGCCGACGATGTCCGGTCCCTCGATCTGACGCTGCATGCCGTGCGCCTTGGCGGCCTTGCGCACCACGAATGCATCGATCGGACGCCCCTGGGCATGCATGATCGACATCGCCACCGGATCTGCCCCCATCGTCAGACCGCCGACCGACACGAAATCCCAGTCGGCAACCAGATCACGCATCAACGAACCGATCAGCGCACCCGCCCGATGATGCAGAGTCGCGCGACGCAGATCCACGTAGTAGTCGGCTTCCTTGCCCGACGACAACGTGACCTTCCCATGCACGACGGCAAGCTCTTTCACCAGATCGGCCAGCTCCTGCCGGTCCGCATTCACGGCATGCTCGGCCATGTTCGGGTTCCTCTCGTCTCACCACAGAGTCGGGCGGGTCGATACGAACTTACCCACCGACGTGTTCCGCCGCTCCCGCGGCATGGGCGGTGTCGACTACACGGCGACGTTCGCGGACGGCTGCTCGTCCTGTACTTCCTTCGTCTCCACGAACGGTTCCGGGGCGGTCAGCGAGCGAGACTTGGCGACGAGCGAGGACGGGAAGCTTCCGACCGCCTGTGACAGGCGGTATGCGTTGTCGTTGTACACGCGCACCGCGCCGGCGATGCGGCGTTCGGTGACGTTCAGTTCTCCGGCCGGGCCCTGGAACGCCCAATTGCCCAACGCGGTTCGACGCGCATCGGCGTCGGCGAGCACGGCATGAAATGCGGCGGACAGCGCGTTCTCGGCGGCGGCCTGCGCTTGTAGACCCAGTCCGCGCTCGCGCACGGCCTTCGACCACGAACGTGCACCGCCGAGCTGACGAAGCAGATCACCGGACAATTCGGTGGTCTCCGCGGCGGCAAGGAACGGGCCGAGCTGCTCGTGACGTCGCTCTACTTCGACATCGACCAGCCGCAGACTCTGTTCGGTCTGCTCGCCGTACCGACCGAGTCGACGCACCACGATGACCATGTACCCGACCACCAGCACGATGAGCACCAGAACTGCCGCAACCACACTCGAGGAAACCGTCACAGGGTACGAATTTAGCCGCGTAAGCGCTTCTGCGCCCGTAAACACGCCCGAAGGACATCAGGGCTGATTGCGTCGGCGCTCCGAGTCGAACGGAATGGGGCGTGACACGGGCGGACGCGGAACTGGACGCGACGCATCGGCCGATCGTGCCGCCTGCGGACCGGCCGCATCGGGCCTGGGCGGACGAGGCCGACGACCCGGCTCCTGTGGGCGGGGCTCCTGAACACGGGGTTCGGGGACCCGAGGTGGTTGAACGCGTGGCTCCGGTGTTCGGGGTGCAGGCGTCCTCGGCTCGGGGCTGCGCTGCTCCGGACCGCGCACGGCCTGGATGCGCGGTTCGGACACCCGAGGCTGCTGATCCTGCGGCGTACGTGCCTGCTGAGCACGTGTTTCGTGCACCAGTGGCCTGCCGGGATCGCTTCGATCGCGGCCGGGCTCGCCGCCGCCTGCGCGAGCGCCGTAGACCGCACTTCCGCGGACGGGAGGCAGTACGTGCAGCATGCCCGACAGGCGCGCGACCGCGTCGATCGCAGCATCCCAATCGCGGCCCGAACTGTTCAGTGGCAGAGATCCCAGAGTCCAGTCCTGCTCGCTCCACAACAGCTGTAGATTCGCCGGGATCGACTCGGTGAATGCGGCCATCCGTTGGTCGCACACACGACGAGCGATATCGACGTCGGTTGCGAACACCACGCGCGGGCCGATGGAACCGAGCAGTTCCATGTCCTCGTCGCGGGGCGGTGGCGTCGAGCGGGGCCGCAGATCGATGTCGACATCGGAACCGACCGAGCGCTGCACGGCCACGATGGTCCCCGTCTCCTCGACGTCGAAGAGTACGAACTCCTCACCGCGTCGAACACCGGTGACCACGCCGAGAGCGACGTCGAATTCGGGCTTGGACAGGGCCGCCCGGGAAAACCGAGTGACGAGGTCTCGATCGTGCGATCGATACTCGTACCCTTGCGCTTTGGCCCACATCTGCCGCAGCCGCCCGGACTGATCTCGCTTGGACCTGTCGATGTAGAGCAGGGCCACTGCACCTATCAGTGCAATCGCCGCCAGGCCGAACCACATTGCCGTCATCGCGCACCACCTTAATCGACATCCACGTCGTCACTGCCCACCACCGCCGGGTCCTGTGAACGATCACTGGAACAACCCGAGTTGCTCATCCGCCCAAATTCGGAGTTTCGATGACGACGTTCGCGCGAACAGTCCCGTCCTCGACGGGCTCGCCCTGCACCACGACGAAACCGCCGACGGGCAGCGACGCCAGATCGCTACCGGACAACGAAATTATCTGGGTCTGGGGTGTGGTCTGCACCGTGACCTGAGCGCCGTCGAGGCCGTCGAGTGTCAGGGTCGAACCGTCGTTCGCGGTGATCGTCCCGGCCGACGAACCGAGCTGACCGAGTATCTCGGGAATGCCCCCTGGAATCAGCTCGGGCGTGGTGGCGGCACCCGACTCGGTGGGCTGCGGGGTGGTCGTGGGCGCGCTGGACGTGGGTGGCCTGATCGACGTCGACGGACCGGTGGCAGTGGTGCTGGGCTCGTCCGATCCGCCGCTCAGGAACGAAATTCCGAACACCACGACGATGGCGAGGACGGCGAGTCCGATCAACGCCAGCACCCACGGCCGGGGACCCTTGCTGCCCGCGTCGGCGGAGTTCGGTTCCCCCGGGGGCGGCGGTGCCCCGTACTGCGGGGGCTGTCCGAATTGTTGAGTGTGGCCGAACTGCTGAGTGTCGTATCCCGGTGCCTGGCCGTACTGCTGTGCCTGGCCGTACTGCTGTGCCTGGCCGTACTGCTGGGTCTGGCCGTAGGCCTGGTTCGCTGCCGCCTGCTGATCGGGGTCGTAGGGCGGAAGTGCCTGCGTGGGGTGATAGCCCTGCGGGTAAGCCGGTGGATCTGGATTTCCCTGCGGCGGGTACTGATAAGCCTGGGTGGGATACGCCTCCGTCGGCTGAGCATCCGGATACTGCTGGGCATCCGGATACTGCTGGGCGTCCGGATATTGCTGAGCTCCGAGGTACGGCTGACCGTGGTCCTGGGTCGGCTCGGATGACTCCGCCTGGCGTGCCGCGTCCTGATCGCGTTCTCGAGGTGATCGCGGGTCGTCCGGATTCGTCATTCCACGAGGGTACCTACCCGGTAGACCGCTGGTGACGACACAGAAAGGGCCCGCACGAGCAGTGCTCGTGCGGGCCCGTCTCGTAGACCGGTCAACCCAGGATCAGGCGTTCGCCGTCCGGGCTCGAGTTGACCGACACCACGTCGCCGTCGTGAATATCCCCGGCGAGCAGCAGCTTCGCCAGTTGATCGCCGATGGCCTGCTGGATCAGTCGCCGCAGCGGCCGGGCGCCGTAGAGCGGGTCGTAGCCCCTGGCCGCGAGCCACATCTTCGCCGGCGACGACACCTCCAGCGTCAGACGTCGAGCGGCAAGACGCTTGGTGAGGAAGCCGAGCTGGATGTCCACGATCGACTCGAGCTGGTCCTCGGACAAGGCGTCGAACACCACCACGTCGTCGAGACGGTTGACGAACTCGGGCTTGAACGAACGCCGCACCGCGTCCATCACCTGTTCCTTGGTGCCACCGGCACCGAGGTTGGAGGTGAGGATCAGGATCGTGTTGCGGAAATCGACGGTCCGGCCCTGGCCGTCGGTGAGCCGGCCTTCGTCCAACACTGCGAGCAGGATGTCGAACACGTCCGGGTGCGCTTTCTCGACCTCGTCGAAGAGCACCACGGTGTACGGCCGCCTGCGTACCGCCTCGGTCAACTGTCCACCGGCCTCGTAGCCGACGTACCCCGGAGGTGCACCGACCAGACGAGCGACGGCATGCTTCTCGCTGTACTCGCTCATGTCGATGCGCACCATCGCGCGTTCGTCGTCGAAGAGGAACTCCGCCAACGCTTTTGCGAGCTCGGTCTTACCGACTCCGGTGGGTCCGAGGAACAGGAACGATCCCGTCGGACGGTTGGGATCGGCCACCCCGGCGCGGGAGCGTCGGACGGCGTCGGACACCGCTTGTACTGCGTCCTTCTGTCCGACGACTCGCTTGCCGAGCTCGTCCTCCATGCGGAGCAGCTTGGCGGTCTCGCCTTCGAGCATCCGGCCCGCCGGAATTCCGGTCCAGGCCGCGACGACGTCGGCGACATCGTCCGGGCCCACTTCTTCCTTGAGCATCACGTCGCCCTGAGCAGGCGATGCCTCGGTCTTGGCGGCGAGCTCCTTCTCGAGAGTCGGGATACGTCCGTAGCGCAGCTCGGCCGCCCGGCCCAGATCGCCGTCGCGTTCGGCGCGGTCGGATTCGCCGCGCAGGTTCTCCAGCTCCTCCTTCAGCACCCGCACCGAGTCGATGGCGTTCTTCTCGTTCTGCCAGCGTGTGCTGAGTCCGGCGAGCTTCTCCTGCAGATCGGCCAGCTCCTGGCGAAGCTTGTCGAGCCGAGCCTTCGACGCGTCGTCGGTCTCCTTCGCCAGGGCCATCTCCTCGATTTCGAGGCGACGGACGGCGCGTTCGACCTCGTCGATCTCGACGGGGCGTGAGTCGATCTCCATCCGCAGACGGGACGCCGCCTCGTCGACGAGGTCGATCGCCTTATCGGGCAGGAACCGGGCGGTGATGTATCGATCACTCAGGGTTGCCGCGGCCACCAGGGCGGAGTCCGTGATCCGGACACCGTGGTGCACCTCGTAGCGCTCCTTGAGTCCGCGGAGAATGCCGACCGTGTCCTCGACCGAGGGCTCACCGACGTACACCTGCTGGAAGCGCCGTTCGAGCGCGGCATCCTTCTCGATGTACTTCCGGTACTCCTCGAGGGTCGTCGCACCGACCAGACGCAGTTCACCGCGGGCCAGCATCGGCTTGATCATGTTGCCCGCGTCCATCGCGGATTCCCCGGTCGCGCCCGCTCCGACGATGGTGTGCAGCTCGTCGATGAACGTGATGACCTGACCGGCGGAGTTCTTGATGTCGTCGAGCACGGCTTTGAGCCGCTCCTCGAACTCGCCACGGAACTTCGCTCCGGCGACCATCGAACCGAGATCGAGCGAGACGACGGTCTTGCCGCGCAGGCTTTCCGGTACGTCACCGGCGATGACGCGCTGCGCGAGTCCTTCGACGATGGCCGTTTTGCCGACACCGGGTTCGCCGATGAGCACCGGATTGTTCTTGGTGCGCCGCGACAGGACCTGCACGACGCGCCTGATCTCGGTGTCACGTCCGATGACGGGATCGAGCTTGCCTTCTCGGGCCAGCGCGGTCAGGTCGGTGCTGTACTTCTCCAGCGCCTGATAGGTGTTCTCCGGATCCGCGCTGGTGACCCGGGCGCTGCCACGGACGGCCTGGAAGGCGTCGCGCAGCTCGTTGGGTCCGGCTCCGTGCCCGCTCAAGAGCTTGGCGACGTCGTCGTTTCCTGTTGCGAGACCCACCATGAGGTGCTCGGTGGAGACGAACTCGTCGTCGAGTTCGGTGGCCAGGTGCTGCGCAGCGGTGATCGCGGCGAGGGTTTCACGGCCGAGTTGCGGAGTGGTGGTCGAGCCGGATGCCGAGGGCAGGCGGTCGACGAGGTTCTGCGCTTCTCGACGCACCGTTGCAGGGTCGACGCCGACGGCCTTCAGCAAGGGTGTGGCGATGCCGTCGGTCTGATCGAGCAACGCCACCAACAAATGTGCCGGACGGATATCCGGGTTGCCGGCCGCGGATGCGGCCTGCAGAGCAGACGACAGTGCAGCCTGCGACTTCGTGGTGGGAGTGAAACTGTCCACCGGTCACCTTCTTTCTCGAATGGTTCTTGCGTGTCGCTCGGTACAACCATAGACAAGTTGAGTCTGTTCCGCTCAACCTTGACTTTCTCGAGCGCGTTTTGCGCAGCTCTGGCTGGGCAAAACACGCACGACGGCGAAGCCCTCTCGCGCGACAGTCTCGATCGGTCTACTTTGGTGACGGTCGACAGTGTCAATCGGTGGGGGTGGAGGTTGCTCGACGCACGCACGATCTCCCTGGTCCGTACCGGTTTCAAATCCGTCGTGGCCGCTCAGGACGGCCCGGCGAGGCTGTCCAGGTCCTTCTACGCCCATCTCTTCGCCGAGTACCCCGACTTCCGCACCCTGTTCCCCGCATCGATGGACGCGTTGCGCGAACACTTCGTGCTGGCACTCGGCTATGTCTTCGAGCATCTCGACGACACCGACCGGGTCGAACCGTTCCTCGAGCAACTCGGCCGGGACCACCGCAAGCACGGAATCTCGGGCGCACACTTTCGCGCGGGTAGCTCGGCTCTGATCAGCGCCTTCCGGGCCTTTGCCGGCAACGAGGTGTGGACCGACGAGGTCGAGACGGCCTGGACGGACGCCCTCACCGTGGTGAGCAACGCAATGGCCGACGCCGCGGACAACGACGAACTACCGCCGTTCTGGAGTGCCACCGTCGTCGAACATCAGCGGCTTCTCGACGACCTCGCGGTGGTGCGGTTGAAGACCGACGGCGAGATCCCGTACTTCCCCGGGCAGTACGTCAGCGTGCAGATTCCGCAGAGACCCAAACTCTGGCGTTACCTCTCTCCTGCCATCCCCAGCAACCCGTACGGAGAGATCGAGTTCCATGTTCGACGCGTCTCCGGTGGCTGGGTGTCTCCTGCGATGGTCACCGAGACCGCGGTGGGTGATCGCTGGTCCATCAGTCCACCCCTGGGCGGGATGCACATCGATCGCGCGATTCGCGAGGACGTGTTGATGATCGCGGGCGGTACCGGTCTGGCTCCACTGCGCGCGCAGGTGATGGAAATGGCGCAGCGCAGCAACAATCCGCGAGTGCACCTGTTCGTCAGCGGGACGTATCCGTGCGACCTCTACGATCTGGACACCCTCTGGCAGTTGTCGTTGTCGAACCCGTGGCTGACGGTCGTCCCGGTGACCGAGGAGCTCGAGAACCCGTGGTGGTATTCGGGTCCGCCGCGCGAACTTCCGTGGGGAATGCACCACCGTCTGCACGGCCCGGTGGGCAAGGTGGTCACCCGGTTCGGCTCGTGGGCCGATCGGCAGATTCAGATCTGCGGGTCGCCGGCGATGGTGCGCACGACGCTCTACGCCCTCCGCAAAGTGGGCACGCCGATGGAACACATTCAGCACGATCCGTTCTGAATCACCTCACGCGCCGAGAGTGTCAGCTGGACAGCGATTTCGGTGGCGCATCCTCGACGACGCCACCGACCACCAGTCGAGGAGTCCAGGTCTCGGTGATCAGTCTGCCGTCTCCGGCGATGATCGCATCGGGGTCGGGGTCGATCAGAATGGGATACGCGGTGTCCGCGGTGGCTCGGATGTTCTGCACCAGTCGACCGTTCTCGATGGTGTAATGCACGCGAACCGAATGCAGATCGGAGTCGAAAGCCCATGGGCGACCGATGAATATCACTGCATCGCCATGTTCGTCGAGTACGGTTACCGAGCCGTCACGCTCGAGCCGCAGGCTCCATTGCGGCGGCATCGACGTCGCGAATTCGAACCGGTGCGGCGCTCGTGCGTCGAGCAGGTGGATCATCAGAAGCGCGCCGTCTCGTGGATCTCGTTGAGGGACAACGACTTCGAACGATCCGCATTCGTAGAACCGGGATCCGAACGGTCCTGGGATACCTGCGCCCAGTTCGTCTGCGATGGCAAGTTCGAGCCGAACAGCACCGGAGCCGTTCTCTGCCCGCAGGGTGATCCCCTCGGAGGGGTGCGGCATGGGCGGTTCATCGCGCGGGGCATAGGACAGCACCGCGCGCAGCAGCGGCTCGACCACCTCCGCGTCACCGTCTCGTGAATCGAACGTTCGTCGTCGACGATCGGTCATTTTTGCCCCCTTCGCCTGGCAAGACAGTCTGCCACCGGGGCTCCGATCACGCGTCCGATTCTGCGGAAAACCATTCGTTCGATCCAAACTTGTCGATACAGCCCGGATCGCGCCCGCGCTGCGCATCCAGGTCCGACACGAAACCGATCAGTACGATTTTCGAGTGGGTTTCTGCAGGTCAGCCATGGTTCACCGGTGCCGAAACAGCGGATAGTATGAGCCGGTTCGGTCCGGGGCGGGCCGATCTGCCCGGGTGGGCAGCGGCTGTATCAGGAAGGCACACACTCCCCCGATGTCCGCTGATTTCGCCGCACGTCTCAACCATCTGTTCTCCACGATCCACCCGCCCGGACGCAAGCCACACACCAACGCCGAGGTCGCCGATGCCCTCGCCCGGCGCGGGCACCAGATCTCCAAGCCGTACATCTCGCAACTGCGCTCGGGGCAGCGCGCCAACCCGTCCGCGGACACCGTGACGGCGCTGGCCGCGTTCTTCAAGGTCAAGCCCGACTACTTCTTCGACAACATCTACGCGTCCAAGGTCGATCACGACCTCGAACTGCTCAACAGACTGCAGGGATACGGCCTTCGCCGCCTGTCCGCTCGGGCATTCGACCTGTCCGAGGAATCCCAGAACCTGCTCAGTTCGATGGCCGAGAAGCTCCGCGTGAGCGAAGGACTCCCCGCGGTGCCGCCGGACAGCACCCTCTAGGTCCCCGCTTTCGCCACTGACATGGGTCGTTCCGCAGGCTCCACTCCCGCCGCTGACATGGGTCGTTCCGCAGGCTCCACTCCCGCCGCCGCTATCCTCGCCTGCACTTCGGGACGCCTCAGCGGCGGCACCGTTGGCGGTGGCTGACGCCGCTCCGGCAGCGCGTCGAGGAGCCGGTGCGTCGTGGCTGTCACCTCGGCGACGGCCGACTCGAAGGCGTCACGGGTGGCGTCGGATGTCTTCTGCACGCCGCTGATCTTGCGGACGTACTGACGCGCCGCCGCTTCGATCTCCTCGTCGGTGGCGTGGGGTTCCAAGCCTCGCAGGGTGGTGATGTTTCGGCACATGCGTCGACGATAACCCCGCAGCTCACACCTCGAGAAGACCTGCCACAGCACGTAGACACAGCGCACGGACCTGTTCTCGGTCGACAGTTCTGTGCTCCACCCAGTCCAGGCACACCGCTCGCACGAAGGCCACCCACCCGCGCAGCGCGATGCGGACCATGTCGTCGTCGCGAAATTTCTCGGGCAGAGCAGCCCGGATCCGCTCCTGCTGGATCTCGAACTCGTGCGTGAGAATGTCGTCGATCTTTCGGTCTCCCAGCAGGGATCCGCGGTTGACGGCTCGGACGCCGTGCGCGTGCTCGTCGACGTAGGAGATGTAGGCATCGAGCCCGGCAGCAATCTGCTCGAGGACCGGAAGCGAGGTGTCCGGTGCGGTGACTTCGAGATTGCGCTCGGATTCGGTGCGCACGATCTCGACGAAGAATTCCCGCTTGGACGGGAAGTAGTGGTACATCAGCCCGCGTGAGACGCCCGCAAGATCGGCGACCTCCTCGATCCACACGTCCTCGTAGGGCCGCTCGGCGAACAGTGCCGAGCCGATCTCGAGTAACTGCGCCCGCCGTTGCGCTGGAGTCATCCGCTTTCGAGTCATGGGCCTCGAATGTTACTTGACACGAGTTCAACAGTGAGTACGGTCACTATTAGACACCGATTCAACAAGCGAAACCATGGAGTGGCGATGTCGACAGAGTTCGCGGTACGAAACGTCGCTCTACCTCATCCCCCGTACCGAATTCCCGTGCTCGGTGACATCGTCGGCGTCGATCCCCGCACCCCCATCCAGGATTCGACCGCCCTGGCCGGACGCCTCGGCCCGATGTTCGAGCGAAACATCCTCGGCCGACGCTTCGTCTTCGCCGCAGGTGCCGACGTGGCGGGCGAACTGTGCGACGAGAAGCGGTTCGAGAAATTCCTACCTCCCGGCGTCGAGAACCTCCGAGACATCGGGGCCGACGGGCTGTTCACCGCCTACAACCACGAGCCGAATTGGCAACGGGCGCATGACCTGTTGCGTCCAGCGTTCACCGCCGGTGCCATGCGCGGTTATCACGAGATCATGGTCGACGTCGCAGACGATCTGATCGCGCACTGGGAAGATCGCTCGCGCGCAGGTGCGACGACCGACGTGTCCTCGGACATGACGAAGCTGACGCTCGAGACCATCGGTCGCACCGGATTCAGTTACAGCTTCGGGTCGTTCGAGCGAACCGAGCCGCATCCTTTCGTGTCCGCCATGGTCGGCGCTCTGACGTACAACCAGCGGCGGTCCTTGCTGAAGATCCCTGCGTTCGCCAAGCCCCTGTTCGCTCGGTCGGACCGCACCTACGCGCACAACAAGCAGTATCTGGCCGACGTGCTCGCAGACGTCGTACGGACCAGGCGCCGATCCACCGACGAGTTCACCGACCTGCTGCAGATCATGATGGACGCGGCGGGCGATGCCGACAATCCGAATGCACTGAGCGAAGCCAACATCGGGTACCAGATCCTGACGTTCCTGATCGCCGGGCACGAGACCACCTCCGGCGCACTGTCGTTCGCGCTGTACTACCTGGCAACCCATCCGGAGGTCTTCGAGCGCGCCCGCGCCGAGGTCGACGAGGTGTGGGGTAGCGACAAGCCCGAGTTCGGCCAAGTGCCGAAGCTGCGGTACGTCCGCCGAGTCCTCGACGAATCATTGCGCCTGTGGCCGACGGTTCCCGCGTTCGGACGAGGAGCGCGGGCCGAGACCGTCGTAGGCGACGGCTACCGGATGGCTGCAGGAGACTGGGCGATCGTGCTGGTGACGGCCCTGCATCGAGATCCGGTGTGGGGTGAGCGTCCCCAGGATTTCGATCCCGACAATTTCCTACCCGCACGCATCAAGGCGCGCCCGGCGCACGTCTACAAACCGTTCGGAACCGGCGAACGCGCGTGCATCGGAAGGCAATTCGCCATTCACGAAGCGGTCCTGATACTCGGAACCATTCTGCAGCGCTTCGATCTGCGAGCCGACCCGTCGTATCGTCTGCGGGTCGTGGAACGACTGACCATGATGCCCACGGGCTTTCGGGTGCACCCGTCCGTCCGCAGGTAGTCAGTCGGGCAGCAGAGGAACCGAGATTCCCGGATCACGCCCGAGCAGCACCCCGCGGGTGAGCGAGGTGGATCCGAACTTCTTGTGCACCCCGTCGAGCGCGCGGTCGAGCGCCGATGCCTCCGGCGGCGTCCGCACCGACGGTGGGTCGAACTGCAACTCCAGTTGCTCCGCTCCGCCCTTGTCGATACTCGAGACGGTGACCCCGACGAGGGTGATGCCCTTCTCCGCGATCAGCGGTGCCGCGTCGCGGAGCAGTTCGAGTGCGGCATCGAGGATGTCGCGGGTGTCGGCGGTCGCACGATCGAGTGTGTGCGACCGGGTGACGCGGGTGAAGTCGGCAAAACGCAAGCGCAGCATGACAGTTCGACCGGTTCGCTGCGCACCTCGCATCCTGTGCGTGACGCGATCGACCAGACCGATCAGCGAGGCCTCCACCTCGGACGCGTCGTGCCTGCCGCGGCCGAGTGCTCGCTGTGCGCCGATGGAACTGCGCGACTTTCCGGGTTGGACGCGTCGCGGATCCCGGCCCATGGCGAGCGCGTACAGGTGCGCACCTGCGCCCTTGCCGAGCACCGAGGCCAACGACCGCTCGCCGTAGGCTGCAATATCGCCGACGGTCCTGATGTCGAGGACGTGCAGCTTCTCGGCGGTCACTTTGCCGACGCCCCAGAGTCTTTCGATGTTCAGCGGATGCAGGAACTCGAGTTCGCCGCCGGGCGGAACGAGGAGTAGACCGTCGGGCTTGGCGAAGGCGCTGGCCACTTTCGCCAGGAACTTGGTGGTCGCGATCCCGACAGTGATGGGCAGTCCCACCTGCTCGGCCACGTCCCGACGCAGTTGCTCCCCGATCTCGAGGGCGCTGCCCGAGATCTTGCGGAGACCGCCGACGTCGAGGAACGCCTCGTCGATGGAGATGCCCTCCACCAACGGCGTGGTGTCGTGAAAGACGTCGAACACGTCCTTGCTGGCCTGCGAGTACGCCGCCATGCGCGGCGGGACCACGATGGCCTGCGGACACACCGCGCGTGCCTGCCCGCCGCTCATCGCCGTGCGCACCCCGAAGGCTTTGGCCTCGTAGCTGGCAGCGAGCACCACTCCCCCGCCGACGATCACCGGTTTACCGCGCAGCCGCGGATCGTCGCGCTGCTCCACCGAGGCATAGAAGGAGTCGAGGTCGGCGTGCATGATGCTCGCCAGGTTCTGGGCAGTCGACTCCACCGATCCATGCTCGCACGTACTACCGACATTCTCGTCGTGCACAACCCGAGCAATAGGGTGCACGAAGTGACCCAGATCACCGAGTGTGCCATTGTTGAAGCCGTCGGATCGGCGTGAACGGCTGGAGAAAATCGTGACGGCCTGGTGGCGGTGGTACGCAGTGCTCGGCGCAGTCGGCTGCGCCGCTTACTTCGTGGCCCCGACCACAGTCTGGGGCCAGTCGGTCTTCGTGCTCGTCGGAGCCTCCGCCGTCGCCGCGACTGTCATCGGCACCAGAATGCACCGGCCACGGAACCGCACGGCGTGGCTGGCCATCGCCGCAGGAACAGGCCTGTGGGTGATCGGTGACATCGTCTACGAGTGGATCCACATCACCCGGGGCAGCGTCCCGGATCCGTCGCTCGCAGACGCGGTCTACCTCGTCGGCTATCCGGTCTACGGTTTCGGCCTGTTTCTCCTGGCGCGTCACAAGTGGCGGGCGAGCGAACGCGGCCACGTCGCCAACAGCGCCATCATCATGGTCGCATTCGGACTGCTCACCTGGGTGTTCGCCGTACAGCCGTCGCTCGGCGACGGCGGTAGCTCGGGAATCGCCGGTCTGGTCGACGTCGCGTACCCCGCCATGGACATCTTCCTGCTGGGACTACTGGCCCACTTCGTCGGCTCGCGGCAGTGGCGCGCGTTGTCCTACCGGTTGCTGACAGCAGCAGTTCTGCTGTTGGTCATCACCGACACCGTGAACAATTTCTCGATGGTCACGGAATCCTCGTCGGAACGGTCGTTGTTCGACGTCGGATGGACCATCTCCTACGTCCTCATCGGCGTTGCCGCCCTCCACCCGTCCATGCGGCGCATCACCAACCCGAACATCGAGTCCGACGCCCACCTGATGGCGTCCTTCACCACCCCCACGGTCGTCGTCCTGACCGCGGCCACCCTGACCGCGCCCGTCGTGATGGTCATCGAGGTCCTTCGCGAAGAACCGATTGCCCAGTGGGGCTGGGCGGTGCTGCTCTGCGCCGGGGCATTGGTGATTCTGGTGGTCTTCCGCATCACCGACCTGTTGCGGTTGTTGCACACCCAAACGGTCCAGTTGCGCGCCGTCGCCGACAGCGACCACCTCACCGGCCTGGCCAATCTCCGTGCCCTGGAACATCGCGTCTGGGGCAATGCCGGTGAGTCGACCTTGCTGACTGTCGATATCGATCGTTTCAAGGAGATCAACGACACGTTCGGACGCGGTCTCGGCGACCGCGTCCTCGTGGCGGTCGCCGAGCGCCTGAGAGGCGTTGCCGACGACTCGATCCTGTTGGCGCGCTTGGCCGGTGACGAGTTCGCCCTGTGCGGGCCGTCGGAGTCGATGGATCCGGCCGCGCTGGCGCGCGAGATCCTGAACCGATTCACCACACCCTTCGCGGTCGGGAATACGACCCTGCTGATCGAAGCGAGCGTCGGCGTCGCGTCGACTTCCCCGGCCGTGGAGGGTGCGGACGAGACCACACCGGATCGCCTCGTGCAGCACGCAGACCTCGCCGTTCAGGCCGCCAAGGCGACTCAGTCGCGCATCGCGTTCTACGACCGATCGATGGACCGGAACAAGAGCGAACAACTCATCATGCTCGGCGAGCTCACCACTGCTCTCGAATCCGACCAGCTACGACTGCACTACCAACCCCAGGTCGACCTCATGTCCATGAGGATCGTGGGCGTGGAGGCGCTATTGAGGTGGCACCACCCCGACGGCTCCGTTCTGTCCCCGAGCGCGTTCCTGCCCACCGCCGAACGCACCGGACTGATCCGGCCGTTGACCAGCTACGTCCTCACCCGTGCCCTCGCCCAACGCGGGCGGTGGATGGCCGAGGGGCTGGAGTTGAGCATCGCCGTCAACATCTCGACTCGCAATCTGTTCGACGACACCCTGATCGAGCAGGTGAGCGCGGCGCTGCAGCAATTCGATTGCCCTCCAGGTCGATTGACCCTGGAAGTGACCGAGTCCTCGGCGATGACCGATCCGGCGGGCGCGATCGAGACGCTGTCGATTCTTCACGCGATGGGTGTGCAGGTCGCCATCGACGACTACGGCACGGGGTACAGCTCGCTCGCCTACATAGAGCGGTTGCCGGTGCAGGAGCTCAAGATAGACAAGACGTTCATCGGGGGTATGGCCCACAACTCCGCGCACGCAGCCATCGTGCGATCGACCGTCGAACTCGCCCGTACGCTGGGATTGTCGGTGACGGCAGAGGGAGTGGAGGACGAGGTGACGATGACGACGTTGCGGGAACTGCGGTGCAGTCGTGCGCAGGGTTACCACCTCGGCAGGCCCACCTCGGCGGATCGATTGCCCGCCCTGGTCGCCGAGATCGACGATCGTCTGAACACTGCTACAGGAGAACGGATATCATGACCGAGGCAGCCCTGTCGGTATATGCGGCCATTCGATCTCGCCGCGACGTCCGCGCCGAGTTCGACGGAACCGTCGTCGACGACGAGACCCTGCGCCGCATCCTCGGCGCAGCACATCAGGCCCCGAGCGTCGGCAACACCCAGCCCTGGGACTTCGTGGTCGTCCGCAAACCCGACACTCTGAGCGCCTTCGCCGCGCATGTGGCCGGTTGCCGTCGGGACTTCGCGGACAAGCTCGACGACGAACGCCGAAAAACCTTCGACCCCATTCGCATCGAGGGGATCGAGACGAGCGGAACCGGCGTAGTCGTCACCTACGATCCCGACCGGGGAGGACGGCACGTCCTCGGCCGCGACACCGTCGACGACACCGGACTGTTCTCCGCCGTACTCGCCATCGAAAACCTCTGGCTCGCAGCGATAGCCGAGAACGTCGGCGTCGGCTGGGTCTCGTTCTACGACGAGGAATACCTCACCGAACTGCTCGACATCCCCGCACCGGTCCGCCCGATCGCCTGGCTGTGCGTCGGCCCGGTCGAATCGTTCCAGGAGGTACCCGATCTGGAACGCTTCGGCTGGCGCACCCGTCGTCCACTCGACGATGCCCTGCACTTCGAGCAGTACCGCCGATGAGGGCGCGCATGGTTGCAGTTGCGGCCGCATTCCTGGTGGCGGCCGGATGCTCCTCCGGAACACCTGCCGAACCACCCCCTCCCGCAACGACTCCCGCTGCCGAGCCCGCACAGGCCCCGGACTCGGCCGACCCGATCGGCACCGTCGTTCCACTTTCGGGCGCACCCGAGGGTGTTGTGGTCGGAACCTCCGGGATCGCTGCTGCCGGGGTGCGTGAGCCCGACGGCGTAGTGCTGTTCGACGCGGCCACCGGCGTCGTGCGGCAGATGGTGTCGACGACGGGTGCGCCGCGCCATCTCTCGCTCGCCGGGCCGGACGGACCGGTGTTGGTTCCGCTCGAGGGCAGCGACGAACTGCTCGAGATCTCGCTCGCCGACGGCGCGATTCTGTCGACCGCCACCGGGGTGGGGCGTCAGCCCCACGATGCCGTGCAGACCTCCGACGGCACCATCGTGGCCACCAACGAGATGGGCGGCGGAGTGATATTCCTCCGGGACGGGTCGGTAGTGGGAGAACTACCGCCCGGTCCCGTCCAACCCGGTGGTGTCGCCGCTCTCGGCCCGTTCGCTGCCGTCGCAGATGTGCAGGGCAACGGTGTGTGGGTCTACGACGGTGCGACGCAGCAGGAGGTGGCGCAGGCTCCGATCGGCGTCAAACTCACGCACGCGGTGACGGTGAATCAGACGGTGGCCGGGTTCGCCGACACCGACGGCGGCACGGTTCTTCTCGCATCGGTCGACCCTGACGGGGACATTCGTCAGATCGCATCGATCGATGCGCCCGGCAACCCGTACGGGCTCGCCGTGGACCCCGAACGCCGGCTGCTGTTCGTGACGCTGACCGCGTCGAACGTACTGCGGGTGGTCGACGTGTCCGATCCCGCTGCTCCGCGCACCCTGGGCGATGTCCCGACGGTGACGCAGGCCAATTCGGTTGCAGTCGATCCGCGGACCGGCGACGTGGTGGTCACCGGCAGCGACCCGGGCGCGAGCAGTTCGATTCAGATCATCACGCGCGCCGAGTTGCCCGTCGGGTGAGCGTCACCAGCCGTAGGAGCCCGGGATCCCTTTGAACGGGCCCACCACGTCGTCGGTGATCCAGCCCTCGTAGAACCCGCCTTCCTGGGGCCGGACCGCTTCGCCGTCGATCTCGCAGTCGAGGCGACTCGGCGAGAAGGCGAGGTATCCGGCGATCTCGGCGAAACGCGGAGTGGGGTTCTCGTAGCTCCAACCCGCGGCGGGTGCGACGGCATCTCCGCCGTGTACGTCCCAGTAGGTGGCAGCACCCTTCCACTCGCAGTGCGTCGAGCGGGCGTCCGAGGGCGTCAACGCACCTGGAACCACGTCTGCGGGAGAGATGTACCAGGTGGGTGGGTGGCTCGTCTCGAGCACTCGATATGCGGCGGTGGTGCGGGCGACCACCTCGCCGCCGAGCCGAACGACGAGGGAACGGTTCGAGGACTCGAGCTTGGGCGGCCGAGGGTAATCCCAGACGGACTCCTGGCCCGGCTTCGGCTTCTCGGGAACAACGGATCTCGGCAAGTGTGAACTCATCCTTCGATGGTGCCACCGGCCGTCACGGTGCGTCGACGGGATAGAGATCGTCCACCCGTTCCTCGTCGAGAATCCAGCGATCCACCTCGTCGAGCGGTTCGACCGTGCGCACCGAGGTGACCGGGCTTTCGGGCGGGCGCTGTTCGATGCGGACCGGTTCGGTGCGGACCGGCTCGGAACGCTCGATCGGTGCGGGTGCCGGAATCTCCGGGGTGGGGAATTCGGGCGCAGGTGTCACGGGTTCGACCCTCGGGACCGCGATGGCCACCTCTTCGGGGGCGGATTCTTCGGTGACGGGTTCTTCTTCGGCGATGTCGACGGTCTTCGGCAGTTCAGCCGGTACCCGAACGAGGATGCCGAGTCCGTGGGTTGCGGCCAACAGGCTCACCGGGGCGACGGTGGCAATGGCCGCGGACAGGGCGGGGTGCAGCGTGCCGGCGTCGGAGATGAAGGCGTGCATGGCATTTGCCCCGATACTCACCAGAGCTGCCGTGATCAACACACCCCAGAAGAAGCGTCGACCACTGCGTTGATCCTCGAATTGAGCGAGCGCAATGACGGAGATCGTGGCCTGCAGGATGGTGCCGTCGACGATCACCGGCCACAGCCACGACAGCGAACGCGGAACGCCTGCCATCGTGGCGAGATCCCACAGTGCCGCGAAACTGAGCACGAAGGATGCGATTCCGATGACGGTGGTGATGACGACCGCACTGACGAGCGTCGCACGCAGGACCTTGTTCATGGATCGTCATGAAACACGAAGCCACCGACAAGTTCGGTGAAGGCTGCGACGGTCAGGCCGCGAATGTCGATCGGGCCGAGCGTCTCAGCAGTGCCGACACCGAGTGCGCCGAGGTAAGGCCGAGAAGACCTGCGGGTACTCATCGCCTCGCTGCGGCCCCGTATTGTCGCCCAGCATCCTTCGCACACGCGCGCGCGTTTGTCAGAGGCGCGCGAAATCGCTGTGCGAGCGTTGACAATTGTGAACGCGTCTGGCGAATGCGCGCGCATGTGCCGCCATCCCCGCTGCCACCGCGCCGACGTGCTCTCGCAGAATCAAGCGGTACGGACGGCTCCGCGGTAGAAGTCGGCGCGATCGTGTGCAGACATTCCGCCCCACACGCCGTAGGGCTCGTTCGCTTCGAGTGCATGCCGGCGGCATTGTTCGAGTACCGGGCAGCGGCCGCAGACCTGCTTGGCGGACTTCTCACGCGAGGTGCGGGCGCGACCTCGCTCACCTTCGGGATGGAAGAAGACGGACGAGTCCAATCCGCGACACAGGCCGTCGAGTTGCCAGTCCCAGACATCTGCGTTGGGAACGGGAAGTTGAACCGGCCTGGCGGGTGCGCCTCGCACCATGAGCTGTCTCCTCACTGAAAAGTGAACAAGCTCACCTTCTCGCATTCGTCATACTTTTACAAGTCCTTTCGGTCATTCGTAGTACTTAAAAGCAAGCGTGCTTGCTTGAAATGTGCACGTTCAGTGCAGCCGTCAGCAGACCTGCGCCTCGTTGGCGGCCCCAGGGGTGAATGAATGTCGCGTTGCCCCAGTCAGACCGACTGAAGGTCACATTGACCCCCCATCGCGGTCACGATCCGGTAGTCAGTGACTCTCCGACATTCCCGCCCGCTTCTCGAGTTCGAGAAGAATGTGCTCGGCGATCTTGGTCGGCGGCGGACCGATGTCGACGACGATGGAGTTCTCGTCCTCACCCAGCGGCTCGAGGGTCGAGATCTGCGTATCGAGCAGCGAGGACGGCATGAAGTGGTCCATCCGAGCATTGAGCCGACCGCTGATCCGATCCTTGGTTCCGGCCAGATGCACGAAGATCACCTCCGACCCCTCCCTCGACCCTGCGGCCAGCACGTCCCGATACGTCCGCTTGAGCGCCGAGCACGTCACGATCCCCGACCGGCCCGTCGTGGTGTGGTCGGTGATCCATTCCGCGATCACGTCGAGCCACGGCCACCTGTCCTCGTCGGTCAGCGGCTGACCGGCCGCCATCTTTGCCACGTTGGCCTCCGGATGCAGGTCGTCGCCCTCCTGCAGGTCCCATTTCAACGCGCCGGCGAGAATTCCCGCCACCGTCGACTTGCCCGATCCGGACACTCCCATCACCACGAGAACCGGATGATGCGCTCTGCCTGTCGTCTGTGATGCCATCCCTCGATACTGCTCCATTGCGCCCGCCTGGATCGGACAGACGCGAGAAACCGGGCAACCCGTGGGACGATCGATCGGACATGAGCGAGACCAACGACTTCCGCCAACTGCACGATTCGGTGCTCGACGAACTCGGGCGCGACATCGTCAGCGGGGCGATTCCGAGCGGAACCCGAATCTCGGCCGACGACGTCGCCGTGCGCTTCACCGTGTCGCGAACCGTCGTGCGAGAAGTGGTTCGTGTCCTGGAATCGCTGGGGTTGCTCACCGTGCGTCGGCGCGTGGGAATCACCGTGCAGGGCTCGCAGAACTGGAACTCCCTCGATCCGGTGGTCATCCGCTGGCAACTCGCAGGGCCTGCGCGCGCCGAACAACTACTGCTGCTCAGCGAACTACGTTCGGGCATCGAGCCGTTGGCGGCCAAACTCGCCGCACATCGAGCAACACCGGAGCAATGCGGTGCGTTGACGGCCGCCGTCATCGGAATGTCGTCGACGTCGAGAGCAGCCGACTCCGACGCCTACCTCGCCCACGACTGCAATTTCCATCGCACCTTGCTCGCCGCGTCGGGCAATCCGATGTTGCGGTCCATGTCCGACATCGTGGTCGAGGTGCTCGCCGGCCGAACCCGCCACGCCCTGATGTCGAGACAGGCCGACCCGGAGGCCATCCGTCTGCACGGCGTCGTCGCGTCGTCCATCCAATCCGGCGACGCCGAGGCCGCCCAGCGAGCCATGTTGGCCATCGTCACCAAATCCGCCGCGTCGATGTCGGCGGCCTCGGGTGTGACGCCGTCGCCCGGTCTGGTGCCCGACCAGCAGTGATACACCGAGCGCACAAAGCCAGCTACACCGAGGCGGGGTTCATCGCCTAGATTCGACGGGTGACTGCTCTCGAATTGCCGCTCGAACTTCGCCGCGCGCTCGTTGGAGTAGCTCGGACTCCGCGCCTGCTCGTCGCATCCGATTACGACGGCACCATGGCACCGATCGTCTCCGACCCGCAGAAGGCCTTCCCCCACCCCGAGTCCGTCAGCGCCATGCGCGGGCTGGCCTCACTGGCCGGTACCAACGCTGCCGTCATCTCCGGACGCGCACTCCGGGATCTCGCGATACTCTCTCGGCTGCCGTCCGAGGTGCAGCTGGTGGGCAGCCACGGCAGTGAGTTCGACGCCGGATTCATCAACGCCATCGACGACGACGCCAAGAAGCTCCTCACTCTCATCACCGGAGAACTGCAGGCCATCGCCGACGCCCATCCCGGCGTGAGTGTCGAAACCAAGCCGGCCAGCGTCGCGCTGCACGTGCGCAACGCCGAGACCGCTGCCGGTGACGAAGCGCTCGCCGCCGTGCGATCCGGCGCTGCGGCCCGGGACGGTGTGCAGGTCACCGAAGGCAAGTCGGTGATCGAGTTGGCCGTCATCGTGACCGACAAGGGCGTTGCCCTCGACATTCTTCGCCACCAGGAAGCCGCTACTGCCGCAGTCTTTTTCGGCGACGACGTCACCGACGAGAAAGCCTTCGGGCGCCTGCACGGTCCGGACATCGGCGTCAAGATCGGACCGGGCGACACCCTCGCGGAGTTCCGCATCGACAGCACCGAGCAGGTCGCACTCGCACTGGCGTTCCTGCTGGAAGAGCGTCGGCAGTGGCTTTCGGGAGCCGACGCCCCGCGCATCGAGCGACTGACGATGCTGGCCAGCCCCAATGCCGTTGCGCTGCTGACCCCGGACGCCGACGTCACGTGGCTCTGCCACCCCGAACCCGATTCCGCAGCCGTGTTCGCGCACCTGCTCGGCGGCGATCAGGCGGGCCACTTCAGCGTCGGACCCACCCGAGCGTCGTTGCCACTGAGCCAGCAGTACGTGGACGGCACGATGACGGTGCAGACCAAGTGGGCAAGCCTTCAGGTCACCGACTATCTGCCGCACGACATCGGCCAGGGCCAGACCGCGTTGACGCGCGTCATCACCGGCAAAGCCACCGCCGTGGTGACCTTCGCGCCGCGTCCGGAATTCGGAAAAGCTTGGGCCTCACTGGAACCCGATGCCGACGGCCTGCGCGTTCTCGGTACTGCAGATCCGATGGTGCTGCGCAGCCCCGGCGTCACCTGGAACATCGTCTCCGACGGATCTCAGCAGACCGCACACGCCGAGATCGATCCGTCCGATGGGCCGATCGTGCTCGAATTACGCCTCGGCACAGACGATCTGACCGAACACCCATGGGAGGAGGTGGAGCGTCGCCGCGCCTCGGAGGCGTACTGGAAGGACTGGGCCGACGGCCTGGACCTGCCTCCGCTCAAGCGCGATCTGATGAAGCGCTCGGCCCTGACCCTGCGTGGGCTCGTACACGCCGAATCCGGTTCGATCATGGCCGCAGCAACCACCTCCCTGCCCGAAGACATCGGCGGAGTGCGTAACTGGGATTACCGCTACTGCTGGCTGCGCGACGCCGCACTCACCGCAGCCGCACTCGTCGACGTCGGATCGACTGCCGAGGCCGAGAACTACCTGTCGTGGATTCACGGTGTACTGGAATCGGTATCGGGCCCCGAGCGTCTGCACCCGCTCTACACAATCTGGGGTCTCGGACTTCCACCCGAGGCCGTCATCGACGAACTGCCCGGCTACGCCGGCTCGCGTCCGGTGCGCGTGGGAAATGCTGCCAATCAACAGGTTCAGCTCGATGTCTTCGGTCCCATCGTCGAACTGGTGTCCGCTCTCGCCCATGCCCGCAAGGCCGCAGGATCGGACCACGGCCTCTCCGACGACGATTGGGAACTCGTCCGCGCCATGGTCGAAGCCGTCGAGCGTCGCTGGTTCGAGCCCGACCACGGCATCTGGGAAATCCGCGACAATCCCCGCCACCACGTCTACTCCAAGGTGATGGGCTGGATCACCGTCGATCGCGCCATTCGACTGGCCGAAACCTTCAATCGCACAACAGAACCCGGCTGGGCATCTTTACGCGAGACCATCCGCGAGGAAGTACTCGGCAACGGATGGAACGAGGAAGTGCAGTCCTTCACCGCCGCGTACGACGGCACGGATCTCGACGCCGCGACGCTGTTCATCGGCCTCTCCGGACTGATCGAGCCGACAGACCCACGTTTCGCGGCCACCGTCACCGCCACCGAGGCCGAACTGCGCAGCGGCTCGACCGTGTACCGCTACCGCCACGACGACGGTCTCCCCGGCGGCGAAGGCGGCTTCCACCTCTGCGCGGCCTGGCTCGTGGAGGCATACCTGTTGGTGGGGCAGCGAGCCGAGGCCGAAGCACTGTTCGCTCAACTCGTCAGTGCCGCAGGACCCACCGGACTGCTCAGTGAGGAATACGACCCCATCGCCGAACGCTCGCTCGGCAACCACCCGCAGGCCTACAGTCACCTGGGTCTGCTGCGTTGCGCGAGATTGCTCAGCGCCCAGCCTGCCTGACCCCCGTTCACCCCACCCCTGCCCCCGCCACCCCCGCTCGGCGTCAATGGACCACTGCATACGTCTGCCCCGTGCAGTGGTCCATTGACCCACCGGGGTCTGCTGCGTGAATGTCACCCTGCATACGTCTGAACCGTGCAATGGTCCATTGACGCGGACAGGGGGGGTGAACCTGGGGGGGCGAGCGGGCGACGGCAAAGGTCAGGCGATAGCGGGCGGCTGTTTCGGCGGCGGTCCTGCGGTTCGGCCGCGGAAGAGTTCGGTCGGCAGGGTTTCGGCGGCGACGATTCCCGAGTGCGAGGACGAGAGCACCAGTTTGCCTGCTCGACGACCCTTTTCCTCGGCGTCCTGGCGCACGGTGGTGAGGTTCTCGCGAATGGCGTCGGAGATGCCGTCGAATCCGGTGACCGAGAGTTGGCTCGGCACATCGATTCCGGAGACTCGGGCGAAGTTGAGTGCGCCGAGGGCGATGACGTCGGTGGTGCAGAGCAGCGCGGTGGTTTCGCGGTTGGCCTGGAGTGCCTGGGCGGCGGCGGAGTGCCCGGAGCGAACGGTGTGGTCGAAGCGTTCCACGACGGTGAGGATGTCGGGGTCGAGCCCCGCGTCGATCATGGCCGCTTGGACTCCGGCGATACGTTCGCGTTGGACGTGGAAGTGACTGTCCGCCAGCCGCCCCGGGGGTACGACGCCATCGCGCCGGTCGCGTCCGAGGCGCATGCACAGCACGGCAAGGTGTTCGTGCCCCTGCGAGATAAGATGTGCGGCAAGCATTTTCATCGCGCCGCGATCATCGATGGCAACGAGGGCAGCCTCGGGAATGTTGCGTGGTTGATCGCAGACGACGATCGGCAGGTGACGTTCACGCACCGCAGCGAGGTACGGGTCGTCGTCGGCGACGGAGTAGACGACGAATCCATCGACTCCGGCCTGTTGGACGACGGCGGCGGCTTGGACGTCGTCGCGTTCGGCTCCGGCGGGGATGAGCAGTAGGCCCTGCCCCGCGGCTTCGCAGGACTCGGCGAGTCCGGCGAGGAAGCTCATCGCGGCGGGGTCGCGGAAGGAGTAGCTGAGAGCTTCGGTGAGGAGCAATCCGATCGCCCCGGCCTTGCGGGTGCGCAGTGATCGGGCCACCGGATCGGGGCCGGCGTATCCGCGGCGCTTGGCGGCCTGGAGGACGCGTTCGCGGAGTTCCGGAGAGAGCTGATCAGGTCGGTTGTAGGCGTTCGAGACGGTGGTGCGCGATACCTTGAGCTCGGCTGCGATCGACGCCAACGTCGCCTGACGTCGCGGTTCGCTTGACCTGGCCATAACCGGGACGTTAGTCCCACTACGCACCGCAGAGAAAGTCGAGGTCGCGTTTCGTCCGATTCGATCCGCGACCCCGCTGCACGCTAGAGTACAACGGTAACGGTTTCCATTAGCGTCAAGTTCCGCTCACAGGAGTACATCGATGTCGTCCATCCATCGCGCGTCCCGGACCAAGCTCACGGCTGCACTGGGCCTGACCTGCGCCGCAGCTCTCACGCTCAGCGCGTGCAGCTCCACCGAATCCGCGAGCACCGAGTCCGCACCGGCCACCGCCGTCGACGGACCGATCACGATCGTCGCCTCCACGAATGTCTGGGGAAGCGTCGCCGAGGCGGTTGCAGGCGACCTGGCAACAGTGACGTCGATCATCTCCGATCCCTCCGCCGACCCGCACTCCTACGAGGCGAGCCCGGCCGACGCGGCTGCCGTCGCCGAGGCGTCGCTCGTGGTCTTCAACGGTGGCGGCTACGACCAGTTCATCGAGGACATCCTCGGCTCCGAGGGCCAGGACGTACCGTCGGTCGACGCCTACGCCCTGCTCGACGAGAGCCACGATCATGATTCCGAGCCCACCTCCGACGAAGCGACGCCGGAAGCAGAAGCAACGGACGGTGACGGCCATTCGCACGGCGAGGTCAACGAGCACGTCTGGTACAACGCCGAGGTGGCAGCGCACACGGCCGAGGAGATCGCCGACAAGCTCGGTCAGCTCGACCCCGACAACGCCGCGCAGTACACCGCCAACGCCGAGACCTTCCACGAGCAGGTGCACGGCATCACCGACGTGACGGCGAAGATCGCCGCGGACTTCCCCGATGCACCGGTGGCACAGACGGAGCCGATCGCGCACTACCTCATCGAGGAGTCCGAACTCGACGACCGCACTCCCGAGGACTTCAAGGACGCGATCGAGGAGGGCAACGACCCGTCGCCCGCGTCGATCGCCGCGACCCGCGATCTGTTCACTTCCAAGTCCGTTCGCGCGCTGGTCTACAACATTCAGACCGAGGATGCGGTCACCCAGGACATCCGCTCCACCAGCGAGGCCGCGGGCATTCCCGTCGTCGAGGTCACCGAAACGCTCCCCGCAGGCATGACGTACATCGAGTGGCAGACCAAGGCCGCGACCGATCTGCAGGCCGCTCTCACCACCGCCTCCTGACCCGATCCGCGGTGATGGAAAGCTGTAGTACATGCCTGCTGTAGAACTGCGCGACGCCGGACTGGCGTTCGGTGAGCGCACGCTGTGGCAGAACTTGGACCTGACAGTCGAGAAGGGCGAATTCGTCGCCGTTCTCGGCCCCAACGGGTCGGGCAAGACGTCTCTGCTCAAGGTGTTGCTCGGCCAGAATCACCTCACGTCCGGCACGGCCGCGATCGACGGCAATCCCGTCCGTCGCGGCCAGTCGGGCGTCGGCTACGTGCCCCAGCAACGCAACATCGACGACGATCTGCCCCTGCGCGGACGCGATCTCGTCGGACTGGGCTGGGACGGCCATCGGTGGGGCATGGGCCTACGTGGCATCCGGCAGCGCAAGGAAACGGTGCAGCGCGCGATCGATCAGGTCGACGCCAATTCCTTCGCAGGCGCGCCCGTGGGCTCGATGTCCGGCGGTGAGCAGCAGCGGCTGCGCATCGCCCAGGCACTCGTCGGCGATCCGTCGGTTCTTCTGTGCGACGAGCCCCTGCTCAGCCTCGATCTTGCCAACCAGTCCCTGGTCTCGAGCCTCATCGATCGCCGACGGCGGGAGCACGGGACGGCAGTGCTGTTCGTGACGCACGAGATCAATCCGATCCTCCCGCTCGTCGATCGCATCGTCTACATCGTCGACGGCCGGTTCCGCATCGGCACTCCCGCTGACGTCATGACCACCGAGGTCCTCTCCGAGCTCTACGGCACCGAGGTCGAGGTACTGAAAGTGCGCGGACGGCTCATCGTCGTCGGAACCGGCGACTCCATCGACGCGCTCGGCTCGGCCGGTGCACACCACCCACCCGTACCGCACGACAGAGAAGACAAGGCATGAACGAGAAGGTTCTCGACGCATTCTCGAAGATGCTCGACTTCGACACCACCGCCAACCTGCTGACCTACGACTTCGTCCAGCAGGCCCTGCTCGCCGCCGCGATCCTCGGATTGCTCGCCGGCGCACTCGGCCCGCTGATCGTCAGCCGCCAGTGGGCGTTCGCCGTGCACGGATCGAGCGAACTCTCGCTCACCGGCGCGTCCGCAGCACTGCTCGTCGGCATCACCGTCGGCCTCGGTGCCATCGTCGGATCCGTCGTCGCGGCGGTGATGTTCGCGCTGCTCGGGAGCAAGGCCCGCGACCGTGACTCCGTCATCGGCGTCATCATGTCCTTCGGCCTCGGCCTGTCGGTGCTGTTCATCTGGCTCTACCCCGGCCGGACCGGCACCAGCTTCTCGCTGCTCATCGGTCAGATCGTCGGCGTCGGGCAAAGCGGAATCCAGCTGCTGCTGGTGTGCGCCGTGTTGGTACTGATCGTGCTCACCGTGGTCTACCGACCGCTACTGTTCGCCAGTACCGACCCCGAGGTGGCACTGGCCCGCGGCGTCCCCGTGCGCGCACTCTCGGTCGTGTTCGCCGTACTCGTCGGTGTTGCCTGCGCACTCGGCGTGCAGATCGTCGGAGCCCTGCTGGTGCTCTCGCTGCTCATCACCCCGGCCGCTGCCGCCGCGCGGGTCACCGCAAGCCCGCTCAAGGCGACTCTGCTGTCCATCCTGTTCGCCGAGACCGCCGCCGTCGGAGGCATCCTGCTCTCCCTCGCCCCCGGTCTGCCGGTCTCGACGTTCGTCACCACCATCTCCTTCGTCATCTATCTCGTCTGCCGCGGCATCGGGGCAACCCGCAAGGCTAATTCCGGACGGCTCGTCACCGCCTAGACTGTCCAAGGTGACGGCCATCGACCTCAACGCCGATCTCGGCGAAAGCTACGGTGCATGGACTCTCGGGGACGACGACGCCATGCTCGCCGTCGTCTCGAGCGCCAACGTTGCGTGCGGCTTCCATGCCGGTGATCCGACCACTCTGCTCCGTACGTGCCGCTCGGCCGCGAACGCAGCCGTGCGGATCGGTGCGCAGGTGGGGTATCACGACCTTGCTGGATTCGGCCGACGCTTTCTCGACGTCTCCCCCGCCGACCTCACCGCCGATGTGATCTACCAGATGGGCGCTCTCGACGCGCTCGCTCAGGTAGTCGGCTCTGCGATTGCCTACGTCAAACCCCATGGGGCGCTGTACAACGCGATCGTGCACCACCGCGAGCAGGCCAGGGCCGTGGTCGACGCCGTTCTCGCCTACGACCCCACGCTGCCGGTGCTCGGACTCCCCGGTTCGGTGTTCCTCGAGGAAGCGGACCGTGCCGGGCTTCGCACTGTCACAGAGGCTTTCGCCGACCGTGGGTACACCCCACAGGGAACGCTGGTCCCTCGCTCGGAGCCGGGTGCCGTGCTGTCCGATCCCGACGCCGTCGCCGAGCGCGTGCTGACCATGATCACCGACGGCACCGCCCTGGCGGTCGACGGCTCGCGCATCGACGTTGCGGCCGAGTCGATCTGCCTCCACGGTGACTCCCCCGGCGCAGTCGTGATGGCGAGCGCCGTGTCGAAGCTGCTGCGCACCAACGGTATCGACGTGACAGCCTTCGTCTGATGCACATTCTTCCGGCGGGCGAGAATGCAGTTCTGGTCGAGTTCGCCGGGCTGGACGAGACGATGGCGTACTACCGCGCGTTTTCACTGGATACACCGGCCGGCGTCTTCGATCTGATTCCCGCCGCGCGCACGGTCCTGGTGATGTTCGACGGGTCACGGCAGCGGGTACTGGACTGGATCTCGGCCACCGAACCCGCAGTCACGACAACCGACCACCGGTCCGACACCGTCACGATCTCGGTGGTCTACGACGGTGAAGACCTCGACGAGGTAGCCCGCCTGACCGGTCTGTCCACCACCGAAGTGGTTGCCGCACACACCGACCAAGCGTGGACCGTCGCATTCGGCGGCTTCGCCCCCGGCTTCGGCTACCTCGTCGGCACCGACGACCGCCTGCACGTGCCGCGGCGTACCTCGCCGCGCACCAGCGTTCCGGCCGGTTCGGTGGGGTTGGCGGGCGAGTTCTCGGGCATCTACCCACGCTCCTCCCCTGGCGGCTGGCAGCTCATCGGGCGCACCGACGCGCGATTGTGGGATCTCGACCGCGATCCACCCGCACTGCTACTGCCCGGCACCGCCGTTCGATTCGAGCGCGCATGAAAGCACTCACCATCCTGCAGCCGGGGCCGCTGTGCACCGTCCAGGATCGCGGTCGTCCGGGGTATGCGTCGATAGGCGTCGGACACTCGGGTGCCGCGGACCGGCACTCACACGATGCCGCGAACAGGTTGGTGGGCAACAACTCCGACGCCGCGACACTAGAAGTGACCTTCGGTGGCCTGACGCTACGCGCCGAGTTCGACGCTCTCGTCGCAGTCAACGGGGCACACGTGACCTGCCGAATCGACGGCACGGAGCATGGACTGCATTCGACGCTGACGCTACGCGCCGGGCAGGAACTGGAATTGTCCGCGCCCACAACCGGTTTGCGCAGCTACCTCGCCGTACGGGGTGGGATCGACGCGCCCGTCGTCCTCGGCAGTCGCTCGACGGACACGATGTCCGGTCTCGGACCGGCGGCGCTCTCCCCCGGCACCGTGCTCACCGTCGGCAACAACAGTGCCGCATGGCCCGCAGCCGATTTCGCGCCACCACCATCGCTCAGGGACACACTGCGCATCACGTTCGGCCCGCGCGAGAACTGGTTCACCGAACGCGCACGATCGCTACTGCTCGAGCAGCCGTGGACAGTCACGCAGGATTCGGATCGCGTCGGAATCAGGCTGAACGGTTCCGAACCCTTGCGCCGCATCAGAGACAGCGAATTGTCCAGCGAAGGAATGGTTCTCGGGGCGTTGCAGGTTCCACCGTCAGGGCAGCCGGTACTGTTTCTCGCCGACCATCCCGTCACGGGCGGATACCCGGTGATCGCGGTCGTCACTGCCGCCGACGTGTCCGCAGCCGCGCAGTTGACGCCGGGAACGCAGATACGTTTCCGCGCTATCGGTTGATTCCCACCCCACACAACCTCACACCCTTTTTCTCGACCTCGCCCACCCATTCAAGCCGTAGCAGGGCTGTGAGGTTCCTAGAAAGGGTGTGAGCTTCAGCCTCGGCGCTGCCGCGCGATGTCGGCCAGCACAACGCCTGCCGCGACGGAGGCGTTGAGGGATTCCACCGGCCCGGCCATCGGGATCGACAGGATGTGATCGCACGTCTCGCTGACCAGACGCGACAGCCCCTTGCCCTCGGAGCCGACCACGATCACGACCGGACCCTGACCGTCGAAGGTGTCGAGATCGGTGTCGCCGCCCGCGTCGAGGCCGACCACCGTGACACCCTTGGACTGCCAATCCTTCAGTGTGCGAGTCAGATTCACTGCGCGCGCGATGGGCAGGCGAGCGGCAGCACCGGCACTGGTGCGCCATGCCACCGCGGACACACTCGCACTACGACGCTGCGGGATCACGACGCCATGGCCACCGAAGGCAGCCACCGAACGTACGACGGCACCGAGGTTGCGTGGGTCGGTGATGTTGTCGAGCGCCACGAGCAGAGCCGGCTCCTGATGCGTGCGCGCGTTCGAGATCAGATCGTCGGGATGCGCGTAACGGTACGGCGGCACCTGCAGGGCAAGGCCCTGGTGCAGTCCGTTGGCGCTGAGCTTGTCCAGATCCGAGCGCGGCACTTCGAGGATGGAGATCCGCGCATCGCCTGCACGCTGCACGGCTTCCTTGAGTCGATCGTCGCTGTCGGTACCGACCGCGACCCACAGCGCGGTGGCCGGAACGCCTGCACGCAGGCACTCGACGACCGGGTTGCGACCGAGCACCACCTCGGGACCGTCTTCGGCCTTGCGCCCGGCCGGTCGTCCACCCGCGCGGCCACCGGTGGGGCCGCCGCGATTCTGTGCGGACTTCTCGGCGAGCTTGGCCCGACGCGCGGCGGGATGCTTGGTGCGCTCGGAGGCGGGAGGCGTCGCGCCACGGCCCTCGAGGCCCTTCCGACGCTTGCCACCGGATCCGGCGACCTGCCCCTTCTTGGTGCCGTCCTTGCGGATCGCGCCGCGCCTACTCGAATTCCCTGCCATCACAAACCTGCTTCGTCGGTCTTACTCGTACCCAGCGACCATTCGGGCCCGTTGGGTGTATCTGTCACGTCGACTCCGGCCTCGGCCAGTCTCGTCCGTATCTCGTCTGCGGCGGCCCAGTCCTTGGTCGCCTTTGCCGTTGCTCGACGCTCCAACTCGGCCCCGACCAGAACGCCGAGGGCACCGAGAGCTGCTGCGTCCGAACCACTGTCGCTCGACCAGTGCGGATCGAGGGGGTCGACACCGAGGATGTCGAGCATCGCCCGCACACTGCCCGCATGCTCCACCGCTGCCGGTAGGTCACCGGACTCGAGGGCGGTGTTGCCGAGGGTGACGGTGGCGTGGATCTCGGCCAGCGCTTTGGGAACTCCGAGGTCATCGTCGAGAGCCTCGGCGAATCCGGCGGTCCACTTGCCGATCGGTACGTCACCGGCGCGTTCGACGGCCCGGCGCACGAATCCTTCGATTCCCCGATACGTCACGGCCGCGGTTTCGAGCGCAGTATCGGAGTATTCGAGCATCGACCGATAGTGCGCGCCACCGAGATAGAACCGAAGTTCCTGCGGCCGAACCTTTTTGAGCACATTGGGTACCGACAGGACATTGCCGAGAGACTTCGACATCTTCTCGCCGCCCATCGTCACCCACCCGTTGTGCAGCCAGTACCGCGAGAAGCCGTCTCCGGCCGCCATGGACTGCGCGCGCTCGTTCTCGTGATGCGGGAACACCAGATCGAGACCGCCGCAATGGATGTCGAAATCCGAACCGAGGTAGTTCTCCGCCATCGCCGAGCACTCGAGGTGCCAACCCGGACGGCCGGGGCCCCACGGCGTCGGCCACGACGGCTCGTCGGGCTTCGCGCCCTTCCACAGTGTGAAGTCGCGCGGGTCACGCTTGCCCTCGGCGACACTCTCGCCCTGGTGCACGTCGTCGAGCTTGTGCCCGGACAGTGCGCCGTAACTCGGGAAGCTCTGCACGTCGAAGTAGACGTCCCCGCCCGCATCGGCGTAAGCGTGGCCTCGTTCGATCAGACGCTCGATCATCTGGACCATCTGGGTGATGTGCCCTGTCGCCCGCGGCTCCGCGGACGGCGGGAGCACCCCGAGGCGGTCGTACGCCCAGGTGAAGGAGCGCTCGTAGGTCGCAGCCCACTCCCACCACGGACGGCCGGCGTCACGCGCCTTGTTGAGGATCTTGTCGTCGATGTCCGTGACGTTGCGAACGAAGGCGACGTCGTAATCGTGCGCCAGCAACCAGCGGCGCAGTACGTCGAAGGCGACGCCGCTGCGCACGTGGCCGATATGAGGTTCGCCCTGCACCGTCGCCCCACACAGGTACACCGATGCATGGCCAGGGACCAAGGGGGTGAATTCCCGCAGGGCCCTCGTCTCGGTGTCGTGTAGGTGAAGGGTCACGACCAGCAATGCTACCGGTGGTTTTACCTCGTCATGACAAGTGCGGTCGCGATGGCCGCGATTCCTTCACCCCGACCGGTCAGCCCGAGCCCGTCGGTGGTGGTCGCAGACACTGATACCGGCGCGCCGAGCACCCGCGACAGAACTTCCTGGGCCTCGACGCGGCGTGGACCGATCTTGGGCCTGTTGCCGATGATCTGCACCGCGGCGTTCCCGATCGCGAAACCGTCCGCGTCGAGCAGACGCTTGACCTCGGTCAACATGGCAGCTCCGCTGACCCCGTCCCATTCCGGACGACCGGTCCCGAACACCGATCCGAGATCGCCCAGTCCGGCCGCGGACAGCAGCGCGTCGCACAGGGCGTGCGAGGCGACGTCGCCGTCGGAATGCCCGTCGAGTCCGTCCGCGTCCGCAAACAGCAGACCGGCCAGCCAACAAGGCCGACCAGGGGCGATGGGATGGACGTCGGTGCCGATGCCGACTCTCATAGCGCGCCTCTCACAGCAGGGCCTGTGCCAGTAGTAGATCGTGTGGCGTGGTGATCTTGAATGCGAGGGCGTCGCCGACGATGGTGTGCACCGTCTCGCCGATGCGCTCGACCAGACCCGCGTCGTCGGTCGAGCTGTCCGTGGCCGCATCGTATGCACGGCGCAGCACGTGGGCGTCGAAGCCCTGCGGGGTCTGCACCGAGCGCAGACTCGCACGGTCCGGGGTACCGACCACTGCGCCCATGATGTCGACTTCCTTGATGGTGTCGACGACCGGGAGCACCGGGATGACGGCGGAGCGTCCGGCACGCACTTCGGCGACGACGCGGGCGATCAGCGTCGGCGGGGTGAGGGCGCGGGCGGCGTCGTGGACGAGCACGACGGCGGCGTCACCGACGGCGGCGAGACCGGCGCGCACCGAATCGGTGCGCTCGAGCCCACCGGCCACCACGGTGACGTCGTCGCTCACATGACCACGGGCCGCGTCGAGCAGCTCGGCGGGCACGATGACGACGATGCGATCGACGGCACCCGAGGCCCGGAGACCGTCGACGGACCGCGTCAGGAGAGAGTCCGTACCCAGACAGACGAATGCCTTCGGCTCGTCGTATCCGAGCCGAAGGCCTTTGCCTGCAGCGGGTACCAGGGCGACCACGTCGCCGGCAGTACCGTTCACTTTAGGAAGCTGTTGCGAGAACTTCGTCGAGCATGGTGTCTGCCTTGGCCTGATCGGTTCCTTCGGCGAGTGCGAGCTCGCCCACCAGAATCTGCCGCGCCTTGGCGAGCATGCGCTTCTCGCCTGCCGACAGTCCACGGTCCTGCTCACGTCGCCAGAGATCGCGGACGACCTCGGCAACCTTGTTCACATCACCGGACGCGAGCTTCTCCAGGTTGGCCTTGTAGCGGCGCGACCAGTTGGTGGGCTCTTCGGTGTGCGGCGCACGAAGCACCTGAAAGACTTTGTCGAGGCCTTCTTGCCCGACGACGTCGCGAACGCCTACGTACTCTGCGTTGTCCGCGGGAACTCGAACGGTGAGGTCGCCTTGCGCGACCTTGAGAACCAGATACTCTCTCGGTTCACCCTTGATGGTGCGTGTCTCTATCGCTTCGATCAGCGCCGCTCCGTGATGGGGGTAAACGACGGTGTCTCCGACCTTGAAAATCATGTGACAAGTGCCCCTTTCGATTTATCAAGAATACCACGGCTCATATCAACGGTGCAGGTCAGGGGCATAGCGGCGCCGAATCAGGGGTTGACACAGACGGATCGGCGTGTATCCGGGACCACATTTTCACCCGGGTCGTTCCTCATGCTTACGTCCTGACAGGCACCCTCACCTGGCGTCATCGGGCCGCCGGCGGACCCCACGAGCGGTCGATGGACGAGAACTACTACTCTGCCTAGTGGACGAGATGGACCGAGCCGGCCCGGCACCACATGGAGGACGACCGAAGTGACTGCAATCGACGCTGCGACACCGCTTGGCCGCCATCGCAGGACGGCCGCCGCCCTCGCTCTTCTCGCCGGTGGCGCATTCGCCCTCACCGCGTGCGGCGCAGGTCAGATCTCCCAGACGGCCACTCAGGTCGCCGCGGTCAACGGCAACTCCGTCGACGTCGGAGACATCCAGCTTCGCAACGTGCACGTGGTGTATCCCACCTCCGAGGAATACAGCATCGAACCCGGCGGCACCGTCGAGCTGGGCTTCACCGCCATCAATTCCAGCCCGGCCGTCGCCGACGAGCTGACCGGCATCTCCTCCCCGGAGGCCCAGGTCACCATCGTGGAGGAGGCCGAAGCAGGCAGCACCGAGATTGCTCCGCTCACCGCGCTCGGCGCAGGATCGCCCGCCGACGTTCAGCTCGACGATCCGCTGCTGCCGATCCAGCTGATCAAGGTCGAGATGGCCGACATCTCCGAGAACGTCCGCCCCGGCCTCACCCTGCCGGTCACGTTCGAGTTCGCCAACGCGGGTGAGGTCGTCGTGAACGTTCCGGTCGATGCCGGTTACGAGCTCGAGCGCTCCGAAGACGCAGTATCCGAGCACAGCGAAGGCGAGTAGCCGCCGGCCCCACCCTGTCGGTGCCGATCGTTAGGCTCCGATAGTGGTCAAACTGAAGTCGAGCTATCGCTGCTCAGCGTGTCATCATTCCGTCTCCAAATGGGTGGGCCGCTGTCCCGAATGCGGCAACTGGGGCTCGATGGACGAGGTTCAGGCCACCGCAGCACCCCTTACCACTCGCGCAGGCGCATCGGCACTGCGTTCGGGCGGCGGGGCCATGATTCCCACGACGCCCGCCGCGGCTCTCACGACCATCAGCAGCGCCACCTCGCAGGCCAACACCACCGGCATCGACGAGTTCGATCGTGTTCTCGGTGGCGGTCTCGTCCCCGGCTCGGTCGTCCTGCTCGCCGGCGAACCCGGCGTCGGCAAGTCGACGCTGCTGCTCGAGGTGGTGCATCGGTGGGCCCGCTCGGCACCGGATCGTCGCGCGCTCTACGTCACGGGCGAGGAGTCGGCGGGGCAGGTGCGGTTGCGTGCCGACCGCACCGGCGCGGTGCACGAGCGCGTCTTTCTCGCCGCCGAGTCCGACCTCGCCACGGTGTTCGGCCATGTGGAACAGGTCAAGCCGAGCCTGCTGATCGTCGATTCGGTGCAGACCATGCTCGCCGCGGACGTCGACGGCGTCATCGGCGGGGTCACCCAGGTTCGCGCGATCACGAGCGCGCTGACCACACTGGCCAAGACCACCGGGGTGGCAGTACTGCTGGTCGGGCACGTCACCAAGGACGGTGCAGTGGCAGGTCCACGGTCGCTGGAGCATCTCGTCGACGTGGTGCTCAACTTCGAAGGTGACAAGCACTCCACCCTGCGGATGATCCGAGGCGTCAAGAATCGGTTCGGTGCATCCGACGAGGTCGGCTGTTTCGAATTGCGGGAGACCGGGATCGTCGGTATCAGCGATCCATCCGGATTGTTTCTGCACCACCGAAACGATGCCGTCCCCGGGACGGCGGTCACCGTCACCATGGACGGCAAGCGGCCGCTGCTGGCCGAGTTGCAGGCACTGATCGTCGACACCGCGATGCCGTCACCCCGGCGCGCGGTCAGCGGGCTCGATCACGCCCGTGTAGCGATGATCTTGGCCGTCCTCGAACGACGATGCGGGGTGAAGGTGTCCAAGGCGGAGGTCTACGCGGCGACGGTCGGTGGGATGCGCACCAGCGAACCGTCCGCCGACCTCGCTCTTGCTGCGGCGGTCGCATCGGCGGTCCGGGATCAACCGCTGCCCGCAGGCATGGTGATTCTGGGCGAAGTGGGTCTGGCCGGCGAGGTGCGCCGCGTGGGCGGGCTCGGTCGCCGTCTCGCCGAGGCCGCGCGGTTGGGCTTCAACTACGCCATCGTCCCCGAGGACGCCGGCCCCCTACCGGACGGGATCAAGGTCAAGACCGTCACCAACGTCGGGGAAGCGTTGACCTACACGCGTATGCGGCCCGTATGACACCGGGCAGTATTCTTCGTCTGACTGCGCGCACACAGCAGCGCAGTACTCTTTGTTCGCACCGGAAGTATTCGCAGCACGAGCCCATGCCGCTGCCATGACACGAGGGGGTTGGCCATGGAGGGCACCACGCCGTCCCCGGCGTTGCGCGAGACCATCGCTCGGCTCGCACCGGGAACCGCTCTGCGCGACGGTCTGGAGCGCATTCTCCGCGGCCGAACCGGCGGTCTGATCGTCCTCGGCTACGACGCGGAGGTCGAGGCGATCTGCGACGGCGGCTTCGAGCTCGACGTGGAATTCGCCCCGACCAGGCTGCGCGAGTTGTCGAAAATGGATGGCGCAGTGGTGCTTTCGACCGACGGCATGCGCATCGTTCGCGCCAATGTACAGCTCGTGCCCGACCACGAGATTCCCACCGTCGAATCCGGCACCCGGCACCGCGCCGCCGAGCGAACCGCCATGCAGACCGGCTATCCCGTCGTCTCGGTGAGCCAGTCGATGAGCATCGTCAGCGTCTACATCGGCGGGATCAGGCACGTCGTCGAAGGCTCGGCCACCATCCTCTCGCGCGCCAATCAGGCCGTCGCCACGCTCGAACGCTACAAGGCCCGGCTCGACGACAACACGCGCCAACTCTCGGTGGTCGAGATCGAGGACTTCGTGACCCTGCGTGACGCCCTGACCGTCGCGCAGCGGCTCGAGATGGTGCGCCGAGTGTCGGTGGAAATCGAACAGAACGTCCTCGAACTCGGTACCGACGGCCGTCAGCTCGCACTTCAACTCGAGGAGCTGTTGGGCGACAACGACGTCGATCGCCAACTGATCGTCCGTGACTACCTCGCCGGCAACGAACCGTCGAGCACCACCGGGGTCGAGAAGGCACTCGCAGCGCTCGACAAACTGACCGACGTCGATCTGCTGGATCTGACGACGCTGGCCCGAGCCTTCGGCTATCCCGCGACCATCGAAGCCCTCGACACCCCGATGAGCCCCCGCGGGTATCGGGTACTCACCCGAGTCCCGAGGTTGCAGTTCAGCCAGATTCATCGACTCGTCGGCGCATTCGGCACACTGCAGGGTCTGCTCGCGGCCACCGCCGCCGACCTGCAGTCGGTCGACGGCATCGGTGGCCTGTGGGCCCGCCACATCCGCGAAGGCCTGTCCAGACTGGCCGAGGCCTCGATCTCGGGGCCGTACGACTAGGACGCCTTCTTCTTCGTCCCCGGCAGGAAGCCGGCGTCGATGACGGCCTTCACGTACGGCCGGGCACTGGTGATCAACTGCTCGGCGTCCGGAACGTTCTTCCACACGGCCGACGCCATGATGTCGGTGCGATCCTCGATGTGCTGATCGAGCTCGACGCCGCTGTCGGTCAACGTCTCGCCCTCGGCCGACATGGTGAGCAGTCCGCGCGTTGCGAGTCGTTCTGCAGCAGAACCCCATTCGCTCTCGGACCACTGCCTGGTCAGCTGCGTGATGCGCTTGCCGAGCGCCCGACGGCCGTGCTGCGGGGTCGTGCGGTCGGCCTCGTGGAAGACGGCGGCTTCCGTCGGGTCGAGTTCTGCGTCGATCAAAGCGGCGAGGTGTCCGTCGCCGCGCCATTCGCGAAGGACGGTGATCGAGTGCCACAGGGCGAGATGCGGCGTCTCGGGTCGAGCGGCGGAGTGCCATGCGGCCGCGAGCGGTCGGCCCGCGAACGAGGCGGTGTCGCCGATGTCGCCCAGACGGCCCGCCAACGTGGCCAGAGCAGGGTCGGCCGCCAAGGAGCCGAGAGCCGTTCCGAGAACGGAGTCGAGCAAGGTCCATCGGCGATCGGACACCGTCTCCAGGCCGACAGCAACCGCGGCAGGCCACGCACGCTCGATCAGTACCGGATTGAAGTTGTAGAACGCAGCAGCGACGACACTCGGCGCGCACGGTCCCATCGGGGCCGCCCGAGCCCCGACGTACCAGGCGTGACCGTCGAGGCCGGTGTCCTCGTATGCCGCACCCAGTTCGGGGTTGAAGTACGCGGTGACGTGAAAGGGTTCGAGCGTCTTGTAGGCGGAGCGGGCGAGAGCTGTCGAAGTGGTCATGACATTCGACCGTACTCAGCCGGTGATGTTGAACGGCTCCGGCGCGCTCTTGAGTTCACCGAGCTGGGCGATCGCCTGGTAAGCACCGACACCGACCGGGATGCGCTCTTCGCCGCATCCGGGAACCGAATTGGTGCCGGACCACTTGACGGTGAAGCCGGCCTGTTCGCCGGGCTTGAAGGTGCGCAGGTCCGATGCGGCGTTGGGGAAGCAGTCGATGTTGGACCAGATGCGCTGATTGTCGAGGGTGTAGACGAGTGCCTGCTGCAACCCGGCACCGACGTCACGCTGGCATTCGGTGGAGCCGATGTTGGTGATGACCACGGTGAACACGGGCTCTTCGCCCAGACGGTAGGTGGCTTGCTCCGGCGTCACCTTGATCGCGAGTGACTGGTCCGGGCACTGATTGGCAATGACGGGGGCCGGGGCACCGCTGGTGGTCGCAGCTGCGCCACCACCGGCAGCGGAGTCCGTTCCGCCACCCGAGCCGCCGGAACCACCTGAGCCACCGGAACCACCCGAGCCACCGCCCGAACCACCTTCGGTGGCGGACGAGCTCGGCGACGGCAGAGCCGAGGTTGTAGCCGGAGCCGCCACGACCCCGGCGGGAGCGGCCTCGGTGTCGTCGGAACCGCCGCTGAGCGAGGCGATGAACCATACGATCAATCCGAGGACGACAACGGCCGCACCGATGGCGAGCGCGCGGCGTCGCCAGTAGATTTCGGGAGGCAAAGGCCCGGTCGGTTCCAACACGAATCAACCGTATGCGGCCCGAGGCAACCTATCCCTGAGCGCACGCGGCGTGTCGCGCGAACGCCTGGCTCGCGCGGGCTCGGGAACGAGTCAGGCGGGCTGTTCGCCGATGTCGCCGATGACCTCACGCAACTGCGCGTGCCCCTTCGAGAGCTGGTAGGTGAGGCCGACGATCGCGAGTTCCCCGGCCTCGACCTTCTCGGCGACGATGCGGGAGCGCTGCATCAGCAGATTGCCGGTCTCTTGGACGTGCCGTGCCTCGAACTCGTCGACGGCCTCGTGACCGTCACGTCGGGCCGAGAGCACCGACGGCGTGACGCGCTCGACGACGTCGCGGATGTAGCCACCGGGGACGTCTCCACTTTCGAGGGCGTCGACGGTCGCCTGGACTGCGCCGCAGTGGTCGTGGCCGAGCACCACGATCAGCGGCGCCTTCAGAACCGCGACGCCGTACTCGATGGAACCCAGGACTGCGGAGTCCACGACATGACCGGCGGTGCGAACGACGAACATGTCGCCGAGGCCCTGATCGAAGATGATTTCTGCGGCAACACGCGAGTCGGCGCAGCCGAAGAGGATGGCACCGGGATGCTGCGCACTCTCGAGCCGAGCACGATCCTCGATGCCCTGCGACGGGTGCAGGACCTCTCCGGAGACGAACCGTTGGTTGCCTTCCTTGAGTGACTTCCAGGCAGCGATCGGATTCGAAGCAGGCATGGGTTTCATTGTGCACGCGCAGCGGGCGTACGGCGAGTTGAGTTCACTACTGTTGGTACCGATCACAGACACGAGAAGAAGGGCGCACAGTTGCCGATCGATGCCGAGGCTCTGCTCGGGTGGTTCGACACCGACGGACGTGACCTGCCGTGGCGTCGTCCGGGCGTCAGCGCCTGGCAGATTCTGATGAGCGAGATCATGCTGCAGCAGACTCCGGTGGTGCGGGTCGCCCCCATCTGGGAGCAGTGGGTGCGGCGGTGGCCGGTGCCCTCGGCGATGGCCGCGTCCTCGCAGGCCGAGGTGCTTCGTGCGTGGGGCAAATTGGGCTATCCGCGTCGGGCATTGCGATTGCACGAGTGTTCTCGGGTGCTCGCCGAGGAGTACGGCGACGAGGTGCCCCGCGACGTCGAGACGCTGTTGAGCCTGCCGGGCATCGGTGCCTACACAGCAAGAGCGGTGGCGACTTTCGCCTACGGTCAGCGAGTTCCAGTGGTGGACACCAATGTTCGACGCGTCGTCGCGCGTGCTTTGCACGGCAACGCCGAGCCCGGAAATCCCTCGACCACACGAGATTTGGCCGACGTGGAGCAATTGCTGCCGGAGAACGTACCCCGCGCGGCCCGGTATTCGGCGGCGTTGATGGAGCTCGGTGCGCTCATCTGCACCGCCAAGAATCCGGCGTGTCTGCTGTGCCCACTTCCCGAGTGCGCCTGGATCGAAGCCGGGAGGCCCGCGCACACCGGCCCCGCCAAGAAGGTCCAGAAGTTCGCCGGCACGGATCGGCAGGTGCGGGGCAAGCTCATGTCGGTCCTGCGGGAGAGCACCGGCCCGGTCGAGCGGGCCCAACTCGACATCGTCTGGCCCACCGACACGACCCAACGCGACCGAGCTCTCGATTCCTTGCTCACCGACGGATTGATCGAACAAACCGAGTCCGGATTGTTCGCACTCGCGGGCGAGGGTTCGGACGGTTAGGACGCCAGAAACTCCACCAGGGCCGCGTTGACGGCATCGGGGCGTTCGAGGTAACCGAAGTGGCCGGTGTCGGCGATCTCGACGTAGAGCGCACCCGGTATCGCGTCGGCGACGTCGCGGCACTGCTGCACGGGGATCATTCGGTCGTCGGCGAATCCGATGACGAGCGACTTGGCTGCAATCCGCCGATACGCCGCCAATCGGTCTGTCCCGGCGCGCATTTCGAGTCCGATCTGCGCTCGCATGCCCGCAGTCTTCTTACCACCCGAATATTCGAGGATCGCCAGCCAGTCACCGATCGCACCGTCGTCGGCCAGCATCTTCGGCGAGAAGTTCTGCATCGCAGTCATTGCCGCGCGGTACGACGCGGGAAGTTCGATTCCGGCGTCGTGGAGATCCTTCTCGCCCTTCGACATCTGCGCACGAAAGGTGCTGGTCTTGCCGAAGGTGGCCATCATCACTGCATGCGAGACCAGATCCGGCCTGGCCAAGGCCAATTCCTGAGTGACGCGGGCACCCATCGAGGTGCCGACGACGCGTGCTGCACCGCCGCCGAGGTGTTCGATGAGGGCAGCGGTGTCGGCGACCAGGTCGTCCAGCGTCATCCCGCTCGCGCACTCGGACGACGGTGCGATACCGCGATTGTCGAAAGTGACGACCCGGTATCCCTGCTTCACCAGCACCGGAACCTGATGGGTTCGCCAGACTCGCCCAGGGCTACCGGTGCCCATCACCAACACCACCAGTGGTCCGTCGCCGGTGACGTCGTAGTTCAGGTCGATTCCGTTGAGCTTCGCGAGCGGCATCGGATCATCTTAGTGTGCGCAGGAACTCCTCGACCGCCGTGCGATATCGCTCGGGTGCCTCGTCGTGAATCAGATGCGCCGCCTTCTCGATCCGCACGTACACCGATCCGGGCTTGCGCGAGTGCATTTGCGTCATCTGACCCGCCGGGGTGATGGTGTGTTCACCCTCGATCAGCAACACCGGAGCATCGACGGCATCCCACTGGTCCCAGAAGTGCCGCGTCCCCCACTCCTGCGAAATCGACTCGAAGAAGTCGACCTCGCCGTGCAGTCGCCAGCCGTCGTCGTCTCGGTCGAAGGAGTCCAGAAAGTACTGTCCCGCAATATCTCCGAAGAATTCACGCACCGCGTCGGCGTCAGGAAAGGGCTGCGGCCACGCCCGGATCATCGCAGCCCAGTCGTCTGCGGTGCGGCCCCTGAAGTCAGGAGCGATGTCCTCGACCACCAGCGCGGTCACCAGGTCGGGTCGTTGCGCGGCGGCACACCAACCGTGCAACGCTCCCATCGAATGGCCGATCAGCACACTGGGCCCCAGTGTCTCCAGCTGCTCGAGCAGAGCGGCCACGAAGAACTCGGTGGTGAGCTCGGCCGGTGGGGGGCGACGGTGCCCCGGCGCATCGTAGGTGTAAACGTGCCCGAACTGTCTGAGCCACGGAACCTGCCTGCGCCAGGTGGCAGCACTGCCCATCAGCCCGTGCAGCAGCAGCATCGAACGGCCGGATCCACCCTCGTCGTAGAGCATCATCGCCGAGCATAACGGCGGAGTAATCTCGCGGGCATGGCCATTGTGAAGATCAACGCGATCGACGTACCCGAGGGCGCAGGCCCCGAACTCGAAAAGCGCTTCGCCGCGCGCGCCGGCTCGGTCGACGGCTCCCCGGGCTTCCTCGGATTCCAGCTGCTCCGGCCGGTCAAGGGCGAATCCCGCTACTTCGTCGTCACCCAGTGGGAGGACGAGGAGTCGTTCCAGGCGTGGTCCGGTGGGCCGTCTCGCCAGGCACACGCTGGTTCAGGGGAGAGCAAGCCGGTGTCGTCGGGAGCATCGCTGCTCGAATTCGAGGTCGTGTTGGACGTACCCGCCGCTTCGTGAGAGCGGACGCGTCGGTTCAGATGTGTTGACGGGCGAGTTCCCACTCGAACCTCGTCGGCATCTCCGAGTCCAGTTTCGCCACGGCCTCGGCCAAGAACTCTGCGGGCATCGGTCTGCCGAGGTAGTAGCCCTGGACACCGTCGCAGCCCAACTCTCGGAGTGCGTCCAGCGTGCCTGCGTCCTCGACCCCTTCGGCCATCACCCGCACCCCGAGGCTTCGAGCCAGGTCGATGGTCGAGCGCACGATCGATGCGTCGGTCTCGTCGGAGTTCATCTTCGACACGAACGAGCGGTCGATCTTGAGCGTCTGCACCGGCAGAGTCTGCAGATACGCCAGTGAGCTGTAACCGGTTCCGTAATCGTCGATGGCGATGGTGACTCCCAGGCGTCGCAGGGAAGTCAAGGCATTCACCGAGCGCACCGGGTCGGTCATCGCGGTGGTCTCGGTGACCTCGAACTCCAGGGCGTGCGCAGGCACCGCGTACTTCGCCAGCGCGGCGGAAACCTGTTCGGTGAGCGTATCGTCGAGCAGATTTCGGACCGAAAGATTCACCGAGACAGACAGATCGATGCCGTCGCGCCGCATCGTGCTGCATTGCGCCAGCGCCTCGTCGAGCACGAGCGCAGTGATGGCGGGCAACATTCCGGTGCGCTCGGCGTCGGGCAGGAACATCGACGGTCCGATCAAGCCCTCACGCGGGTGCAGCCACCGAAGTAGGGCTTCGACGCGATCGACGCTGCCCGACTCGAGATCCAGGCAGGGCTGGAAGAACACCCGGAGCTGGTGATCCCGAATCGCGGTGTCGAGCTCGCCCAGCAACCGCATCTGATCGTGTCGGTCACGATCCATGTCTGGTTCGTATCTACCGACTCGGGTCTGCCCCGCCTTGGCCGCGGTCAGCGCCACATGAGCCTGCTGCATCATCGCGTTACCGTCGACCGGCATTGCCGAAGGGCAGACCTCTCGGCGCGCACGTGCCGACGACTCGTCGATGGCCGCAATTCCGACCGTCGCGTCGAGGGCCACATTGATGTCGTGGACGAACATCTTGCGACTGACGGCGAACTGCAGCTGTGCGGCGGTCTCGTTCGCGTCGATGAGGCCTGGGCGACGACACATCGCCACCACGAACTGATCGCCGCCGAGGCGTCCCACCAGATCGTCCGATCGAACCGATGCGACGAGTCGATGGCCGATCTCACGCAGCACACTGTCGCCCACGCTGTAGCCGAACGTCTCGTTGATCTGTGCGAAGCGGTCGATGTCGACCACCAGCGTGAATACATCCGAATCACCGCGAGTGGCAAGCATCGAGTCCAATCGCTCGCGAAGTAGACGCCGACTGGCGAGTCCGGTCACCGCATCGGTCCGTGCAACGTCCTCGAGGATCGCGGCCTGCAACCGCAGAGTCCGCACGAAGCGCGCCATCCGGCACCCGACAAGCACGATGACCAGCGCCGAGGACCCTACGATGACCCAACCCCATTGCGCGACCGGAACGCCGCGAGCCAGCTGCACGGTCATCACCACCGGTGTAACGGCTACCGCAACCGAGAGAGTGGAAAACCGCCCCTTGCCGAACCTGAGCGGACCGGGCCGGGCGGCCCGCCTGACCGATTTCTGCTCGTCGTGCAGGGCGATGACGCCGAAGCAGACGTAAGCGGCCAGCCACATCGCGTTCGGAAACGTCGATCGATAGATCTCGATATCGATCGCGGCGGCGTAGGACGCGCAGTCGGCGGCAACGAGTAGTACAACTCCCGCTGCTGCGGCCAGGAAGGGAACGGTGACCGACCGCGTGACGAGGTACAAACTGACGACGAGGGTCAACAGGAACGCGTCGACGGTGAGGTATGCCGTTGCCGGCCACAGGGAGGCGGCCTCGGACAACGACCGTGCCGAGCCGTCGGAAACGACGAACACCCATGTTACGAGACCGAAGCCGACGGCGACGATCAAGCATTCATACAGCTCTTCCAGCCCGAACACCAGGCCGTTCTCGTCGGCGGCCCGGGCGAACCCGACTGCGATGATCGCGTAGCCCAGCAAGTAGAACGCGTCAGCGGCCGACAACGTCGGCATACGAGCACCGTCGACTTTCGTCACGGCTATCAGCGCGTCGCCGACGCCCCAACTGCCGACGCCGACGGCCAGGTACTTCCACGTCCGCTTGTCCGCACCAGGTTCGCGGACGTAGCGATACACGAACGCTGCCACTGTGGCCGAGAGCACGATTGCATAGATCGCATTCTGGGGTAGTCCACGCGGGGCGATCGAGTAAGCCACCACTGCAATCGCACCGAGGCCCAGGAAGCGCGTCCACAACATGGTGAACCGTTCCTTCCTAGGCCGGTCGGTGCGTACCCCGAACGTACGCAACAGCCAATCGAAACCCGATGTGTGACCTGAATTCGTCACCGAATCATCCGAAGATGGGTCAAGTGATGAACTATTTCAAACCTGACGATTGTTCGCCAGTCTCACATCGGGCCCCGCGTCTGTTCAGCCCTACAAAGACGCATCCAAGGTGATGTCGACGCCGGTCAACGCCTTGCTGACAGGGCACGTTTCTTTTGCCGCCTGAGCGGCCTTCGCGAATCCGTCCGCGTCGAGACCGTCGACCTCGCCGCGAACGGTCAGCTTGATGCCCGTCAGCTTGAACCCCGGCTGGTCGGGACCGAGCGAAACGTCGGCCGTGACCTCCAGGCTCTGCGGGGTGCCGCCCGCCTCGGCGATCAGGGCCGACAGCTGCATCGCGTAGCAGCTCGAGTGAGCCGCTGCGATCAGTTCCTCGGGGCTGGTGGTGCCGTCGGCGTTCTCGGCGGCGCGCTTGGGAAACGACACGTCGAAAGTCGCTGCGCCGGAACTGGACAGCTCGACCTGGCCGGAACCCTGCTCGAGGGTGCCGTTCCAAGCTGTGCGTGAGGTACGAGTTGGCATCGAACGTCAATCCTTTCGTTGTCGACCCTGTGCAGGACCGATACTCAGGCTAACGTCGGCGGCACAGCCGGGCCATCGAGTGCGGGAATCTCGACACGAAGGATGCGACAGATGAAGGGCTCAGTAGGGGCAGTGGCGATCGCAACGGCGGTGATGCTGGCGGTGTCGACGCCGGTGGCGACCGCCGATTCACTGCGGGACTTCTACGACGCACCGGTCCCGACCATCGCCACATCAGCTCCTGGCGAGGTGGTGAGGACGAAGCCGATGAATTCGCCCAAAGGATTCGGACTGGGTTTCGACATCGAACGCATCCTCTATCGATCCACCGATACCCACGACGACCCCATGGTCGTCTCCGGCTACTCGATGACCCCCACCGCTCCATGGACGGGACCCGGCCCCCGACCGGTGATCGCCTACGCACCCGGCACGTCCGGTATGGCCGACCGCTGCGCCGGGTCCGCAGTTCTCGGCACCGTCGGGTCGTCCCCCGCCATCCTGCCGCTGCTGTTGGCCGGCTACCGCGTCGTCGCGACGGACTACCAGGGGCTGGGCACCCCCGGCGGACACACGTATCTGAACCGCATCGCCTCGGGCCGCGCTCTGCTCGACGCCGCCCGAGCGGCACACGCCGACACCGACACCCCGGTGGTGCTGTTCGGCTACTCCGAAGGCGGATTCGCCTCGGGAGCCGCTGCGGAGTTGGCCGCCACGTACGCGCCGGACATCGATATCGTCGGGGCGTATGTCGGTGCACCGCCGGCAGATCCGACGCTCAACATCGACACCCTGGACAACACGACTCTCGGCAGCGCCGTGCTCTTTGCCGTCGACGGCATGATCAACGCCTACCCGGAACGAGCGGAGAGCATCCGCAGCCTCTTCGACGCCGACGGCAACGCCGCACTCGATGCCGCGCAGAACTGGTGCACCACCGACCCCGCGGCCACCGAGATCGTGCACACCAGCGAATTGACCGAGGACGGCCGGCCACTCATCGACCAGCTGAGCAGCCCGGCTTTCGCCGAGGTGACCGCAGCGAACACTGTCGGCCGCGTCGCCCCGGCCATGCCGGTGTACCTGTCGCAGGCAGTCGAGGACGACACCGTACCCATCGAGCAGAGTCGAACTCTGCTTCGGCGCTGGGAAGACCTGGGTGGCGACGTCACCTACCGCGAGTACGAGTTCCCGGCCATCCCCTACAAGGGCGCGAACCACCTCCCGGGAGCCCTGGCTGCGTATTCCGATGTCATGCCCTGGATCGCCGGGCTGATTCACACACCCTGATCTCAGGCGTGAAATCAGGGTGTTCACCGAGGCGTCGACCTCGATGAGGTTGGTTCACTGCATCCATGCGCATCGTGCACGCCCTCCTCATCGTGGCGGCAGTCCTGACCGCAGGCTCCCCCATCCCGCCGGACCCCGGCCCGGCGTCGGACATCGGGTTGGTGGCGGACGAGCTGGGGCTACCGGGGGTGGCGTTCCGGGTCGTCTCCGAACGGGAGGTCATCGAGAACGTCGACTACGGAGTCGACGGCGACGGCGCACCGATCGACGACGCGACGCCGTTCGTGTGGGGGTCGGTGTCGAAGTCGGTGACGGCGGCGACGGTGTACTCGCTCGCCGAACGTCAGGTCCTGGACATCGAAGCAACTGTGAACACCGTTCTACCGGACAGTGATTCGATCCTTTCGGGCGACGTCACGATCGACGACCTGATCCACCACACCAGCGGGCTCCCCCACGACGTCACCGAACTGGACGTGTGGGGGCGTACGGAGCGAGCGCTCGATGTCGTCCCCACCTTGGACGTCACCACCGCCGACCGCGGCACCTTCCGCTACTCGAGCCTGAATTATCTACTGCTGCAAGCGATCGTGGAGAAGGTGACCGTAGAGCGATTCGCCGACGTCGTGGCCCGTGAAACCGGAGTGCACACCGTCGGCGCGGTCGCACCCGGCCACGTACCGTTCTTCACCTTCCCCCGCAGTATCGATACCGGAATCGACTCCGCTGGAATGGGTTACGGCTATCTGAGTGGTTCCATCGACGAACTCTCACGCTATGCATCCAGGCAACTGACTGCTCCGGCGTCGAACAGTCCCGAGACGGTGCCCACGGGCTCGGGCACAGCGTACGGGCGCGGGTGGTACGTCGAAACGCTGTCCGACGGTACCGAGATGCGATGGCATTCGGGCGCGGTCCCGGGCTATTTCACCCACGTCGCGCTCGTCCCGGAGCGCCATCTGGCCGTGGTGTTCGCGACCAACAGATACGGAGAACTCGAGGCCGACAAGCTCGCCTCGGCAGCCCGCTCGCTCGTTCTCACCCGACTCGGAATCGACGAGCCTCGTGCCACCGGCTTCGGGCTCTACGAGATAGCCTTGATCGCGTCGACTGCACTCGCGGTGTTGCTGGCGATCTGCGCGGGCCGAATCCTGTTTCGCATCAAGACTCCCCCGAGCCGATGGACACCTGTGCACATCCTGATGGCAGCCATCGCCGGAGGAGTGCTGTACTTCGGAATGCCGATGCTCACCGGGGCACCGAACTCGACCCTGGCCCGCTGGGCTCCCGATGTGACTCTGCTGTTCTGGATCCTGCTGGCCGAACTTGCCGTCATCGCCGTTGCCCTCGTCCCTCGGGTCCTGCGTCAATGGACCACTGCACACGTCTGACCGGTACAAGGGTTCATTCACGCCCGACCTCTGCGCGCGTGAATGGACCGTTGCATACGTCTGAAGAGTGCAGTGGTCCATTGACGCGAACGGGTGGGTGGGCGGACGGGAGGCGAACGGCGTGGGCGGGCGTACGACAACGGGCGACCCTCCGAAGAGGATCGCCCGTTGTGTGGAGCTGTGAAACTTACTCGCTGTCGCTGTCTCCGGTGGCCTTGGCCAGATCGACCGGGACCTCGTCGGGGACGATGATGGCCTTCTTCTCACCGCGGAACGTGAACTTCGCGTCCTCGCCTGCGCCTTCGCCGTCCCAGTTCTCGACGTCGACCAGGATGATCTGGCCGGCTTCGATCTCGCCGAAGAGGATCTTCTCCGACAGGGCGTCCTCGATCTCGCGCTGAATGGTGCGACGCAGTGGCCGTGCACCCAGTACGGGGTCGAATCCACGCTTGGCCAGCAACGACTTGGCCTTCTCGGTGACCTCGATCGCCATGTCCTTGTTCTTGAGCGCACCTTCTACTCGGTTGAGCATGAGATCGACCATCTGGATGATCTCGTCTCGGGTGAGCTGGTGGAACACGACGATGTCGTCGATGCGGTTCAGGAACTCGGGGCGGAAATGCTTCTTCAGCTCGTCGTTGACCTTGAGCTTCATCCGCTCGTAGTTCGAGCCGGTGCCTTCACCCGAGGAGAAGCCGAGACCGACGGCCTTCGAGATGTCTGCGGTACCGAGGTTCGAGGTGAAGATCAGCACGGTGTTCTTGAAGTCGACCGTGCGTCCCTGTCCGTCGGTCAGACGACCGTCTTCCAGGACCTGGAGCAGCGTGTTGTAGATCTCCGAGTGGGCCTTCTCGATCTCGTCGAACAGGACGACGGAGAACGGCTTGCGGCGGACCTTCTCGGTGAGCTGGCCACCCTCTTCGTAGCCGACGTATCCGGGAGGAGCACCGAACAGACGCGAGGCGGTGAAGCGGTCGTGGAACTCGCCCATGTCGATCTGGATCAGCGCGTCGTCCTCGCCGAACAGGAAGTTCGCGAGAGCCTTCGACAGCTCGGTCTTACCGACACCGGACGGGCCGGCGAAGATGAACGAGCCCGACGGACGCTTCGGGTCCTTCAGACCTGCACGGGTACGACGGATCGCCTTGGAGACTGCCTTGACTGCCTCGACCTGGCCGATGATCCGCTTGTGCAGCTCGTCTTCCATGCGGAGCAGACGCGTGGTCTCTTCCTCGGTGAGCTTGAAGACGGGGATGCCGGTCCAGTTGCCCAGAACCTCGGCGATCTGCTCGTCGTCCACCTCGGCGATGACGTCGAGGTCACCGGAGCGCCACTGCTTCTCCCGCTCGGCGCGCTGACCGACGAGGGTCTTCTCCTTGTCGCGCAGGTTCGCAGCCTTCTCGAAGTCCTGTGCGTCGATGGCCGATTCCTTCTCCCGGCGCGCGTCGGCGATCTTGTCGTCGAACTCACGCAGGTCTGGCGGCGCGGTCATCCGGCGGATGCGCATCCGCGCGCCCGCCTCGTCGATGAGGTCGATTGCCTTGTCGGGCAAGAACCGATCGTTGATGTACCGGTCGGCCAGTGTCGCTGCCGCCACGAGAGCACCGTCGGTGATCGAGACGCGGTGGTGAGCCTCGTAGCGATCGCGCAGACCCTTGAGGATCTCGATGGTGTGCTCGACGGTCGGCTCGCCGACCTGGACGGGCTGGAAACGACGCTCGAGTGCGGCGTCCTTCTCGATGTACTTGCGGTACTCGTCGAGGGTGGTGGCACCGATGGTCTGCAGTTCGCCACGAGCCAGCTTCGGCTTGAGGATCGACGCTGCGTCGATGGCACCTTCGGCGGCACCTGCGCCGACGAGCGTGTGCAGCTCGTCGATGAACAGGATGATGTCGCCGCGGGTGTTGATCTCCTTGAGCACCTTCTTCAAGCGCTCCTCGAAGTCACCGCGGTAACGGCTGCCGGCCACGAGCGAGCCGAGGTCGAGGGTGTAGAGCTGCTTGTCCTTGAGCGTCTCGGGGACCTCGCCGTTGACGATGGCTTGAGCCAGGCCTTCGACGACTGCGGTCTTACCGACACCGGGCTCACCGATGAGGACGGGGTTGTTCTTGGTACGGCGCGACAGCACCTGCATCACGCGCTCGATTTCCTTCGCGCGACCGATGACCGGGTCGAGCTTGCCTTCGAGCGCGGCCTGGGTCAGGTTGCGTCCGAACTGGTCGAGAACCAGTGACGTCGACGGGGTGCCCGCCTCGCCGCGACCGCTGCCGCTCTCGGACGGCTCCTTGCCCTGGTAGCCCGACAGCAGCTGGATGACCTGCTGGCGCACGCGGTTGAGGTCGGCTCCGAGCTTGACCAGGACCTGAGCTGCGACGCCTTCGCCTTCGCGGATCAGTCCCAACAGAATGTGCTCGGTGCCGATGTAGTTGTGGCCGAGCTGCAGTGCTTCACGCAGGCTGAGCTCGAGTACTTTCTTGGCGCGCGGGGTGAACGGGATATGACCGGACGGAGCCTGCTGGCCCTGGCCGATGATCTCCTCGACCTGGCTGCGTACTCCTTCGAGGGAGATGCCCAGCGACTCGAGAGACTTGGCGGCGACGCCTTCGCCCTCGTGGATGAGGCCGAGCAGAATGTGCTCCGTGCCGATGTAGTTGTGGTTGAGCATCCGGGCTTCTTCTTGAGCCAGGACGACAACACGCCGCGCGCGATCGGTGAACCTCTCGAACATCGCTCTCCCTCACTTCTTGGTGGGTGGTAGCTCGCCCACCAGTTCTTCTAGCGCCGCAGTGTCCATACGCTGAGGTCGCTTGTGCATTTGAAGGTAAGACTGATTCTCACTGTAGTTGGCCGACGTGACGAACGCCGACCCTCCACCCCTGAAATGCTGCGCAACCGCCCGCGGATCCGGACTGCTGTGCCTGCTTACTGTTCATAACGCAGGCACTATGCAAAACGTTTCCCATTCACTGTCCGCTGCTGGCGAACAACTCTTTACCGTCGAATCAGGCCTGAGACGGCTTGACGATGGGAAACAGGATCGTTTCGCGGATCCCCAACCCGGTCAGCGCCATCAACAGACGGTCGATGCCCATGCCGGTTCCGGTGGTCGGCGGCATGCCCTGTTCCATCGCGGCGAGGAAGTCCTCGTCGAGCACCATGGCCTCGTCGTCGCCCGCGGCGGCTTGGCGCGCCTGGTCCTCGAAACGCTCACGCTGGATGATCGGATCGACCAGCTCGGAGTAGCCGGTGGCCAGCTCGAACCCACGGACGTACAGGTCCCACTTCTCGGTGACACCTGGCTTGCTGCGGTGCTGACGCGTCAGCGGGGACGTCTCGACCGGGAAGTCGCGGACGAACGTCGGTTCGGTCAACGCGTCGCCCACCTGGTGTTCCCACAGCTCCTCGACGAGCTTGCCGTGGCCGTAGATCGGGACGCCGTCCTTGCGTGGCACCTCGACGCCCACCTTGTCGGCGATGGCGAGCAACTCGTCGACGGTCGTGTCGGGGGTGACGTCGAATCCGAGCGACTCCGACAGTGACGGGTACATCTCGAGCGTCGTCCACTCGCCGCCGAGATCGTAGGTCGTGCCGTCGGGCAGTGTGACGACCGTGGATCCGAGCGCTGCCATGGCCACTTCCTGGACCAGCTCACGCGTCATCCTCGCCGAATCGTCGTACGTGCCGTAGGCCTCGTACGTCTCGAGCATCGCGAACTCCGGCGAGTGCGAGGAGTCGGCACCCTCGTTGCGGAAGTTGCGGTTGATCTCGAACACCTTCTCGATACCGCCGACGACGCAGCGCTTGAGGAACAGCTCCGGCGCGATACGCAGGAACAAGTCGGTGTCCATGGCATTGGAGTGCGTGACGAACGGCCGGGCTGCCGCGCCGCCGTGCAGGGTCTGCAGCATCGGGGTCTCGACTTCGAGAAACCCGCGACGCTCGAGTGCATTGCGTAGTTCTCGGACGACGGCGATGCGCTTGCGGGCAGTCTCACGCGAGGCCGGGTTGGTGATCAGATCCAGGTAACGCTGCCGGATCCGCGTCTCTTCGTTCAGTTCCTTGTGCGCGACGGGCAACGGCCGCAACGACTTCGACGCGATCTGCCACGCGTCGGCCATGACGCTGAGCTCGCCGCGTCGGGAGCTGATGACCTCACCGTGCACGAACACGAAGTCACCGAGGTCGACATCGGACTTCCACTCCGCGAGAGCGTCCTCGCCGACGCCTGCCAAGCTGATCATGGCTTGGAGTTGGGTGCCGTCACCCTCCTGCAGCGTGGCGAAGCACAGCTTCCCGGTGTTGCGAACGAAGATGACACGGCCGACGACTCCGACCGTCAGGCCGGTGGTCGTATCGGGTTCGAGCTCGGGGAACTCGGTACGAATCTCGAGCAGGGAATGGGTGCGCGGAACCGACACCGGATATGCCTCGACCCCGCGCTCGAGCAACGCGGCGCGCTTGGCACGACGAATCCGTAGCTGCTCCGGTGTGTCGTCGGCCGGCTGGGTAGAAGCTGTATCACTCACGCGCACACACTTTACAGCGCAACGCGGTGAGGACGATCAGTGCGCTGCGACGGCCTCTGCCTCGCGAACGCAGTGCTTGGCCTGCGTCAACACACCGAGCAGCCCAGCCGACTTCAGCGCCTGATAGCCGCCGACCAGGTCGGTGGACCTGTGCAGACCCAGCAGCTTGAGCGACGCGGCCGCGAGCGAGGACGTGTAGCCCTCGGAGCAGATCACGATCCACTCGACGTCGTGGTCGACGGCGATCGCCAGGCGCGCATCACTCGTCGGGTCCAGACGCCATTCGAGGACGTTGCGTTCGATGGCCAGCGCGCCCGGCAACGTTCCTTCCACGGCGCGCTGCGCCTGCGGGCGGATGTCGACGACGACGGCTCCGCGGGCGACGGCGTCGCGCAGTTCGAAGACGGTCGTGCGATCGATGGTCTCGCGTGCGGATTCGAGCATTTCGACGATGGTCATGCGGTGGCCTTTTCGGGTTCGTCGGTGAGCTCGCTACGGGTGCGACGCAGCGTGGACCGTTCGGTCACGTCGTAGTAGGACATCGCAGTGAGCGGTGGCGAGTAGGCGTGCACGCTGAGGGTGGGGCCGGTCGTGTTCGACGCCGGATCGTGCATCACGTCGTGCACCCACCCGAGCGGGAACGACGCCTGATCACCGGCGTCGAGACGACGCTGCTTCAGTCCTGTTCCAGCCCAACGATATTCGAGCAGCGAGCCACTGAGCACGGTCAGCGCACCGAGAGATCCCGCGTGATCGTGTAGTTCGGTGGAACGATCGGGAACCCAGCTGATCAACCAGACGTCGAGATCGTCGTCGGAATGCAGGCGGGCGGCCCAGCGCTCGTCGGTCGGCCAGCGACCGCCACCCGGAAGCAGGTGATCGAAGCGACCCTCCAGGACGTCGGATGCGCCCTGGTCGGTGATCCGAAGCAGGTCGGGAGGACGCAGCCGAGTCGGCAATGTCGAGACCGACCGTGAGGACGATGCGGGTCGGGAGGGTGCAGAAAATACAGGTGTGGAAAGCATGAAGCTCTACTCCAGGGGTGTGTTACGAACGAGGCAGGGTTCAGCCTCGACAACACTCCTGGGTGGCCATGCACGTCATCACGTCGACGATTCTGACACACGAACGCCCGACGCGCTACCCCGCTTCACCGAAACACTCAGCGTGGCCGCCGCTTTGCCATGTTGCGTTCGTAGACCAGACGCAGCCCCTCGAGCGTCAGGTCGGGTTCGTGGTGCTCGATGGTCGTCGACTCGGGCAGGATCAGCGCCGCGATGTCACCGGTCCCGATGATCGCGACGTCCGCGCCGGTCACCTCGGGTACCTCTCGCCGAATTCGCCCGACCAGACCGTCCACCAAACCCGCGAATCCGAAGATGGTGCCCGACTGGATGCACTCGACGGTGTTCTTGCCCAGAACCGAGCGAGGCCGGATCATCTCCACCTCGCGCAGCGTGGCAGTGCGCGTCGACATGGCCGACGCAGACATCTCGAGACCTGGAGCGATGGCACCGCCGAGAAATTCCCCCTTGGCCGAGACCACGTCGACACAGGTGGTGGTTCCGAAATCCACCACGATGCACGCCGTGCCGTACAGGTCATGTGCAGCAAGGGTATTGACGATGCGGTCGGCACCGACCTCTTTGGGGTTGTCGACCAGCAACGGCACTCCGGTCCGCACACCGGGTTCGACCATCACGTGCACCACGTGATCCCAGTAACGCGCAAGCATCGTCCGCATCTCCCGCAGTACCGACGGCACGGTCGACAGCGCAGTCACCCCGGTGATCCGTTCGGCGTCCTCACCCAGCAGACCGCGCAACATGAGGGCCAGCTCGTCGGCCGTCACATGGGGGTCTGTTCGAATTCTCCAGTCCCGCAGTAGCTTCGAGTGGTCATCGGTGCCGGTGAACAGCCCGACCACGGTGCTGGTGTTGCGCACATCGATCGCGAGGAGCATCGAATCAGACCAGCACGGAATCGGCCCGCAGATCGCGCGGTGTGATCAGACCGGAGCCCGCGGGCGCATGAGCCGGATCGCTGCCGAGTTCGACGGGCCGGTTCTTCTCGTCGACGAACACCACTCGCGGCGCGTAGTCGGCAACCTCCTGCTCGTTCATCACCCCGTAGGCGATCAGGATGACCAGGTCGCCCGGGTTCACCAGATGCGCTGCAGCACCATTGATTCCGATGACACCACTGCCGCGTTCGCCGGTGATCACGTAGGTTTCGAGCCGCGCTCCGTTGTCGATGTCGACGATGGTGACCTGCTCGCCCTCGAGCAGGTCGGCGGCCTCCATCAGATCCTGATCGACGGTCACCGAGCCGACGTAATGCAGGTCTGCGTGCGTGACGGTGGCGCGATGGATCTTGGACTTCATCATCGTTCGAAACATTGTGTCACTCTCCACTTTTCGGATCGTCTGGGCTAATTTCTTCTGGTCGTTCCGCAGGCTCCACTCCTGCCTCGAGGAAACCGGTGCCGACGGCGACACCGACGTTGTCGATCAACCTCGTGGTGCCCACCTTGGCGGCCACGAGCAGTCTTCCGTCTCCGCGTTCGGGAGCCGGGCCGAGATGCGGGTCGCGTACCTCGAGGTAGTCGACCTGCACCAGCGGTGCCACGTCGAGCACGGCGCGCGCGGTGGCCAGAATGGCGTCGACGCCCCCGGCAGCTGCGTGCGCCCCGGCAACGAGGGCAGCCGACAACGCCATCGCAGCGTCGCGCTGCTCGGCATCGAGATACCTGTTGCGTGAGGACAGGGCCAGACCGTCCTGCTCGCGGACCGTCGGAACCCCGATGACAGCGACATCGAAGTTCAGGTCTCGCACCATCTGACGAATCAGCGTCAATTGCTGGTAGTCCTTCTCCCCGAAGTACGCCCGATGCGGCGCGGCGATCTGCAGCAGCTTGGCCACGACGGTGAGCATCCCTGCAAAATGAGTTGGCCTGCTTGCACCTTCGAGTTCTGCGCCGATCGGTCCGGGATGGACCGTGGTGCGCGGGCCCGACGGGTACATATCCGACGCGGACGGTGCGAAGACCAGCTCGACTCCCTCCTCACGCAGCAGCGCGACATCGGCGTCGAGGGTCCGAGGATAGGCGTCGAGGTCCTCCCCCACGCCGAACTGCAGCGGATTGACGAAGATCGACACGATCACCACGGCACCGGTGAGCTTGGCCTGGCGCACCAGCTGCAGGTGCCCGGCGTGCAGTGCGCCCATGGTCGGCACCAGAGCGACCTGCTTGCCGACGCCTCGCAGTGCCTTCGACACCGACGTGATCACCGCGGGATCGTGGTGAACCGTCAACTGCCCCTTGGTATAGCTGCCCGCGAGGGTCATCGATTCCCTTCCAGAAGTTCGATCAGGTCTGCCTTGGCCCCGATGCGCTGCGCCGATCGCAACGACAGCGCCCGGTACCCGGCGGCGATCCGCGAATCCACGGACTCGAGCACGTCGAGATGCTTGCCGACGGCAGCGGTGTCACCGCGCGCCACCGGTCCGGTGAGGGCAGACTGCCCGTTGCGCAGCGCATTGTCCAACGCCGCTTCGAGCAGTGGAGCCAGAACACGCTCGGGCACACCACGCTCGGAGTCCGAACCGGGAAAACCCGGACCGGCCAATGCAACTCGGAGTGCTTCGACCGCGTCGACCACCAAAGTGACGAGGTGATTGCTGCCGTGCGCGAGAGCGGCGTGGTAGAGCGCTCGATTGTTCTCGGGCACGTGCACCGGCTCGCCGCCGATCTCGAGCACGAGAGCCTGCGCCACCGCATAACCGATCTCGTCACCCGCGGTGATGCCGAAGCACGCCGCCGTCATCCGGTCGGTGTCCTCCACTCCGCCGCTGAACGTCATCGCCGGGTGTATCGCCAACGGCACGGCACCGAGAGCGGCCAAGGGCTCGAGCACCGAAATCCCGTTTGCGCCCGAGGTGTGCAGCACCAGCTTTCCCGGCGCCACCGCCCCGGTGGACGCGAGCCCCGCGACTATCGACGCCAGCTCACTGTCCGGTACGGCCAGAATCAGCAGCTCCGCGCGACGAGCAACCTCGTCGACGGGCAGAACCTGAGACTCGGGCAGTCGATCACGTACTCGTGCGACGGATGCGTCCGATACGGCGGCGGCACCGACAACGACATGCCCGACGCGTTCGAGCGCCTCTCCGAATGCGGTCCCCACTCGTCCGGCCGAGACGACACCCACGGTCAATCGAGCCGGAGACAGACCACCAGTGAACCCTGATGAGGTCACCGAAAACTTCCTCTCGTTCGTTCCAGTCCCGCGCGGCGGGTACCAGACGTCCTGCAGGGAACACTAGCGACCGCGACCCCACGTGTGCCATGGGGTACCGGTGTGATGTGGTTCTCAGTCCGCGCGGCGGCGGCGACGGCGAGTGCCCGGATCGGTAATCGATGCATCGGGGCCGTCTCCGCCCTGCAGACCGGCCATGATCTCGGCAACGCTGCGACCGTTCGAGTGTGCGCCCGGCGCATCCTCGTCGCCGGCCGACTCCGCGCGCCTACGATTGCGTCGAGGCGAGACGGCCGTGTCCTCGGCCGGTGTCTCGTGGTCCCCGGTGCCCCCGAAGAACGCGTCGGCCGAATCTCGTAACGAGGAGCGGGACTCCGAGTACGTGTCTTCGTATCGGTCCGAGTCGGTGTCGTCCCCGGGCTCGGACCCGTGATCCGCGGCGGGCTCGGTTGTGTACTGCTCGGGCGAGGCCTCGGCCGGCTCGGCGTAGGACTCGGACGCATACGATTCGGCCGAATACGAACCAGCCGAATCGGCCTCCACTCGCTCGGTCTCGGGGGTTTCGGCCGAGACCTGCGGGGCGTACTCCGCAGCCGGTTCCGAGTCGGCAACCGGCCGACGGGCCTGCTCGAAGTTGTAGGCGGTGAAGGGCGAGCTGGGCGGAGTCACGCGTGCGGCCGGTCGCGGGGCACCGTAGGGGCGCGCCTGCGCTGCGGGCCGCTCGTACGAATCGACGCCCTCGTCGGACGCGGCCGAGTCGTAGCTCGACGGCTCGTACGAACTCTCCGCGTACGGATCCTGATCCGACTCGGCAGCCGTCGGAGCCCCGGCGGTTGTCGTGGCCTGCGGCATCTCGTCCGGATCCTCCGGGTACACCACCGAGGTCTCGGCCGTGACCGGCTCGTCGTAGGGAGTTCCGACACCGTTGAGACCATTTCCCGCAGCCATCGCCCCGTTGCCGTTCCCGCCACCGCGGACGTACAGGCCGGACGGCGCAGGTTGATAGCTGTCGTATCCGCGACCGCCGAGTTCCTGCATCCTCATCGCCTCGGCGCGCAGGGCGACACGTTCGGTCGGCAAATTGCCGTCGAAGAGCACCTGCAGATTCTGACGAAGGGCAGCGAGTTCGTTGCGCAGCGCCGCGACCTCGTCGATCTCGAGCTGCGATTCTCCGCGAACCCGAGCTTCGACGCTCATCTCGTACTCGCGCCGCGCCGAGATCTCGCGCGCCAATTGCAGCTCGTAGACCGTCTGCAGGTCCTTGGCCTTGGTCTGATCGGCGGCCGCCTCGCGTCGATACTTGGTCATCGCGAACGCACCGATCACCGCAGCCCACAGAGCCGACAGAACACCGACCCTCATCCACTGCACGCTCTCGGTGAAGAGCAACAGCACGCTGGCGATGATGCCGAACACGACGAGCGCCGCGAGGAACAGCTGGCTCGCACTACGCCTCTTACGGCGTCCCTTCTTTGCGCGAGTCTGATCTGTCATGTTCACAAGGGTAACCGGCAAATCGTTCGCAAATAGTCATCCTCGACCGATCACTTACACAACCGAGGTAACAATCAAATGTTTCCAGCGTTACCGAGAACGCTCGTCGTCACGGTCTTTCGGGGTGCGGCAGCACTGTTCGAGCCACACCGCGGCAGCGACGACGGCCAGCCCCGCCACCAGCGCGACGATGGCGCCGGCGCGATCCGAAGACGCTGCCCGAACCGTCGCCGCACGGGGCATCACGTACACCAGGAACCCGACGCACACCCCGACGACAGCGGTTCCCACCAGCACCGATGCCTTCGCCAGCACCAGTGCCCTGAACACCGTCAACGGGTGCAGATCGTGCAGACCACCGCCGACCCGATGCTCGGCGATTCGATTACGAACGATCACCGCAGTGACCACTTCCACCGCGGCCACCAGATACAACGACGCCCCGGCGTACACCGGAATCGGCGGGAACGAGCCGTAGAAGACCCGAACCAGTAGCCAGGTGCCGATCGAAGCAACCAGGAAAAGACCCAGAACATCCCAGACCTTCGTGGGATTGGTCACCACAACCGATCACCGACACCCTCTTGCTCTCCCGGTCGTTCCTGCAGGCTCCACTCCTGCCGAACAACTCCCGCATGCTCCTCCGGACTCAGGCGCGCCAGCAACTCGATCACCGGTACGTCGTCGTCACCGACGCGCAGGGTGGCGTCGGGTTCGACGTCGAGCCACGGCCGCAGAACGAATGCTCGCTCGTGCGCGCGCGGATGCGGAAGGATCAGCCGTGGATCGTCACTGATCAGGTTCTCGCACACCACCACGTCGACGTCGAGGCTTCGCGGACCCCACCGCTGCACCCGAACGCGGTCGGCTGCCTCTTCGAGTCGCTGACCGAAGCGCAACCAATCCCAGGCGTCGAACGCGTCGTCCTCGGCCACCACCACGGCGTTCAGGAAGTCCTGCTGCTCGACGCCGCCCCAGGGAGCGGACCGGTAGACGGGCGAGCAGGCCACCGTTCGAGAACCCAATTCGGCTGTGACAGAACGCAAGTGACCCAGCGAATCACCGACATTGCTGCCGATGGACAGCACGGCACGGGTCATGATCGCTCCCGGTAGGCCACCACAGCGACGTCGGCGAACGTGAGCGGGATGGGTGCCGACGGCTTGTGCAGCACCACTTCCACCGCCTCGACCCGGGAGTCGTATGCCAGTACGACCTCGGCGATCTCGGCCGAGACCGTTTCGATCAGGTCCCTGGACGGGCCCGAGATCACTGCCGCGGCACGCTCGGCCAGTTCGCCGTAGTGCAGGGTGCGGGTGAGATCGTCGGTGTCGGCTGCGGGTTGCAGATCCATCCAGACGGTGATGTCGACGACGAAGTCCTGGCCGTCTCTCTTCTCGAACTCGAAAACGCCGTGATTGCCGCGCACCGTCAGGCCCCGCAGTTCGATGCGGTCGCCACGGCGTGTTCCGGCACCGGCGCGGCTGCTGATCTCGCTCATGCCCGGTCACCCTGCCATGCCCGTACGACGGCAACCGCATCGAGTGATGCCTGGGCGTCGTGTACCCGCACGCCCCACGCGCCCCCGGCGACGGCGAGCGCCGAGACCACCGCGGTGGCGATCTCGCGCCCGTCCGGTGGCCGCGGAGAACCGTCGTGGTCGGCCAACAGAGTTCCGAGGAAGCGTTTACGGGAGGCACCGACGAGCACCGGGAATCCGGCCGACACCAGATCGGGAAGGCCGCGCAGCAGTTGCCAGTTGTGTTCGGCATTCTTGGCGAATCCGAGGCCGGGGTCGAGCACGAGCATCGCCGTGTCCACTCCCGCAGCCACTGCGTGATCCACCTGTTCGAGCAGTTCGCTCCGGACGTCGGCAACCACGTCGTCGTACGCATCGGCTGGACCGGCATGGCGGTACTCGGAGCCTGCGGCCCGCCAATGCATCAGTATCCAGGGCAGGCCACCGTCCGCGACCACGCCTGCCATGGCCGTATCGGCCCGACCGCCCGAGACATCGTTGACGATCGCGACACCGGCCTCGATCGCGGCCTCGGCGACCGAGGCGCGCATCGTATCGACGCTGGTGACCACCCCTTCGGCGGCCAGTGCGGCGATGACCGGCACGACGCGTTGTACTTCGAGGACAGGATCGATCCGATCTGCCCCCGGACGCGTCGACTCACCACCGACATCGACGATGTCGACTCCGCGACGACGCATCGCCAGTCCGTGCTCGACGGCGGCGTCGACGTCGAGGTACCGACCACCGTCGGAGAACGAGTCGGCAGTGACGTTGAGAACGCCCATGACGACAGGGGCAGAGGGGATACTTCGCGCTCGGCTCATCGGCAATCGACCGGTTGCGTCATTTCCGCAGAATCAGGTCCAGAGCTTCCGAACGCGATGCCGCGCTGGACTGCAACAGACCCCGCACCGCCGAGGTGGTGGTGCTGGCACCCGGCTTGCGAATCCCGCGCATGGCCATGCACAGGTGCTCGGCCTCGATCACGACGATCGCACCGCGTGGGTCGAGTTTGCGCATCAACGCGTCGGCGATCTGGCTGGTCAAGCGCTCCTGAACCTGGGGGCGTTTGGCATACATGTCCACCACGCGCGCCAGTTTCGACAGGCCGGTCACCTTGCCGCTCTTCCCCGGGATGTAGCCGACGTGTGCAACTCCGTGGAACGAGACCAGGTGATGCTCGCACGTGGAGTACATGGGGATGTCGCGGACGAGAACCAGTTCCTGGTGCCCCTCGTCGAACGTCGTGTTCAGCGCCGTGTCCGGGTCGGTGTAGAGCCCGGCGAAGATCTCGCGGTACGAGCGCGCGACGCGAGCCGGGGTGTCCAACAGACCGGGACGGTCGGGATCCTCACCGACGGCGATCAACAGCTCACGAACGGCAGCCTCGGCGCGCGGTTGGTCGAACACAGCGCCGGTGGCGTAGGCCACGGTCTGCTCGACGGTTGCCGGGGCGACTGCTGGGACTTCTGCCGAGTCGCTTGACGACTCGTCGGTCCGGTTGACTGACACGTGAACGTACCTCCGGTTGGGTTCCGCGAATGTGACAGCTGGGTCGACCAGCACCTGTTCTAGGACAACAGTTACGCCGACCTGCAGCACGGTTCGAACGGCGTACTGGGCCGACCGAGTAGGTCGACCCAGCAAGCCTAATGATCTGCCTAGCGGTAGGAACCGCCCGGCCCTTCCCAGCGTTGCGTCCGCGGACCCTCGTCGCCGTCGTCCTCGGCTCGCTCGTCTGTCCGCGAGTCCTCGGGCGGGGTGCTCTCGGGGCGATCGTCCCCGGGGAGCGGATAGCTCTGCGACGGGGTCGGTACCTCCCAGGTAGGAGCCGACGACTGTTCCGGTGCTGCCTCGTCCTGGTTCTGGCCGTACGGGGGCTCGTGCCGAGAGGTTCGGCCCTGATCCCGGGTGTCCGGCCGGAACGGATCCGGCTGATACTGCGGCGGCTGATACGCCTGCGATTGATTCGGCGGCCCACCAGCAGGCGGCTGATACTGCGGCGGCTGCTGATACGTCGGATGCTGGCGGTACGTCGGCGGCTGGACCTGAGACGGGTCGTAGCGATTCGGGTCCGGTCGATCCGCGTCGGGCTGCTCGCGAGTCGGCTGATTCCGATCCGGCGGTGTGGACGGTCCCTGGTAACGGGGAACCGACGGCTGGTCGCGCGGCGGCCAACCCGGAGCCGACCATCCGGCCGGGGCACCGTAATCGGGACGCGAGCCCTGGCCGGGGCCGCTGGGGCGAGGGTCCTGTCGGCGATAGCCCTCGGAGTAGCCGCCTCCGTTGGGAGCGCCTCCGTTGGCTGGGCCGCCGTAACCGCCGTTGTAACCGCCACCGTTGTAGCCGCCGTTGTAGTCACCGGTTGCCGGTGCACTGCGTCGACCACTGCCGGTATTCGGCGCATTGACGTCCCCGGTGCCGGGCGAGCCGTCTACCGGCCCACCGTTGTTCGGGGCACCGTTGGTGGGGCTGCCGTTGTATCCGTTGCTGCCGTTCGGGTAACCACCCTTGCTCAGCTGCGGCGAACCGGCGTAGCTGGGCTGCGGAACCTGTTGCGGCGGAAGCTGTTTCGGGGCCGGCGGCACCGGAGGCCACGGCTCGCCGCGCTCGGCAGCGAGTTCACGAGGAGTCTTGACCGGCGGCTTGTCCGAGGGCTTGCGGTCACCGAAATCGTTGAACAAGGTGATGCGCGGGCGCTTGGTGACGCTGTGGAAGATCTTCTCGAGGTCCTTGCGGGTGAGCGTCTCGCGTTCGAGCAGCTCCGAGGCCAGGGTGTCGAGCAGGTCGCGGTACTCGTTGAGGATGGCCCACGCCTCGGTGTGTGCAGCTTCGATGAGCTTGCGCACCTCCTCGTCGATCTCGCGGGCGACCTCGTGCGAGAAGTCGGACTGCTGGCCCATCGAACGGCCGAGGAACGGGTCGCCCTGTTCCTGTCCGTATCGGACGGCTCCGAGCTTGCTGCTCATGCCGTACTCGGTGACCATCGCGCGCGCGATCTTGGTGGCCTGGTCGATGTCCGAGGACGCACCGGTGGTCGGCTCGTGGAAGACGAGCTCCTCGGCCGCGCGACCACCCATGGCCATGACGAGCCGAGCGATCATCTCGGACCGCGTCATCAGACCCTTGTCGTCCTCCGGAACGGTCATGGCATGTCCGCCGGTGCGACCGCGAGCAAGGATGGTGACCTTGTAGACGGGCTCGATGTCCGGCATCGCCCACGCCGCGAGAGTGTGACCACCCTCGTGGTACGCGGTGATCTTGCGCTCGTGCTCGCTGATGATGCGGCTCTTGCGGCGCGGGCCACCGACCACGCGGTCCACCGACTCCTCCAGGGATGCCTCGGTGATGACGGTGCCGTTCTCGCGAGCCGTGAGCAAAGCCGCCTCGTTGATGACGTTGGCCAGGTCTGCACCGGACATCCCGACGGTTCGCTTGGCGAGACCTTCGAGGTCGGCGTCCTGGGCGACCGGCTTGCCGGCCGAGTGCACCTTGAGGATGGCGCGACGGCCGGCCAGGTCGGGGGCACCGACGGGGATCTGCCGGTCGAAGCGACCCGGACGCAGTAGGGCGGGGTCGAGGATGTCGGGTCGGTTGGTGGCGGCGATGAGGATGACGCCGGTGCGTTCGCCGAAGCCGTCCATCTCGACGAGCAGCTGGTTGAGAGTCTGCTCACGCTCGTCGTGACCGCCGCCCATGCCTGCGCCGCGCTGACGGCCGACGGCGTCGATCTCGTCGACGAAAATGATGCACGGGCTGTTCTGCTTGGCCTGCTCGAAGAGGTCACGCACGCGGGACGCACCGACGCCGACGAACATCTCGACGAAGTCCGAGCCCGAGATGGTGAAGAACGGCACTCCGGCCTCGCCCGCGACGGCGCGCGCGAGCAGCGTCTTGCCGGTTCCGGGAGGACCGTAGAGCAGCACGCCGCGCGGAATCTTGGCACCGAGCGCCTGGTAGCGAGACGGATTCTGCAGGAAGTCCTTGATCTCGTACAGCTCTTCGACGGCCTCGTCGGCACCCGCGACGTCGGCGAAGGTGGTCTTGGGCATGTCCTTCGTCAACTGCTTGGCCTTGGACTTGCCGAAGCCCATGACCCCACCGCGTCCACCGCCCTGCATGCGGCTCATCACGAAGATGATCACGCCGAGGATCAGCACCATCGGCAGGATCAGCAGCAGGAACGAGCTGAACCAGCTCTCCTGGGTGACCGTGGTGTTGTAGCTGTCGAGGCCCTGCGAGTCGACCTTGTCGAAGATCTGCTCGGACGCCGAGTCCGGGTACTTCGAGATGATCTGAGTTTCGTTGCCCGAGGCCTCGTTGGCCTCTTTGAGCGTGAGCCGGATCTGTTGTTCGCGGTCGTCGATCTGCGCGGATGCCACGTTCCGGTCGTCGAGCTGGGCGATCGCCACCGAAGTGTCGACCGTCTTCCAGTCCCGCGTGTCGTTACCGAAGTAACTGAAGGCATAGATCACCAACAGAATGCCGAAAACGATGGCCAGATTTCGTATTACTGTCTTCCGATTCATACAGCTTCAGCCGAGTCGGCCGTGTCCTTTCAGTCCGCTCCCGCGCGCTGGCTGCTCCCTGCCCGCCGGATGCTCCAGGCTACCGCGAGACCAGGACATAGGACTCGCTCTTACCTGGCGCTGTGCGTCCACGCACCTGTCGGCGTCGACGCTTCTTCCCCTCCAACGACCGCACTCCCCCAGCAGTTCCCCGTATATCGCCGCACACTATCCCCATCGATGGACCATTGCACGCGTCTCGGCGCGGCAATGGTCCATTCACGCGAAGCGGGTGAAGCAGGTGAACCGAACTTCCCAGCTCAGCTGTAGACCTTGGGGTCCAGCAGACCGATGTAGGGAAGATCCCGGTAGCGCTCGTTGTAGTCGAGGCCGTAGCCGACGACGAATTCGTTGGGGATGTCGAAGCCCACGTTGGCGACCTCAACGTCGACCTTGATGGCGTCGGGCTTGCGCAGCAACGTCACCACCGACAACGAGGCAGGCGACCGGGTCGCGAGGTTGCGCTTGAGCCAGCTCAGCGTCAGACCGGAGTCGATGATGTCCTCGACGATCAGCACGTGGCGTCCGGTGATGTCGCGGTCGAGGTCCTTGAGGATCCGGACCACGCCCGAGGACGAGGTGGACGAACCGTACGAGCTGACCGCCATGAACTCGAGCTGCGCCGGGATGGGCAGTGCCCGGGCGAAGTCGGTCATGAACATGATCGCGCCCTTGAGGACGCCGACCAGGAGCAGGTCACCTTCCGGTGCCCCTTCGGGGTAGCGCTGGGCGATCTCTTCTGCGAGTTCCGCAGTGCGCACTTTGATCTGTTCCTCGGAAATGAGAACCGATTCGATGTCGCCCTCGTACACGGGGTTTCCCTTCATTCGTTCTCCAGGCCGACGCTCAGCCTGCCATGCCGACGCGAGCACACCAACCTGGCGTCGGGCATTCCGCCTGGCAGCGCGACTCCGCCCTGACCCGTCCACCGTCCGACGAGGGCATCGACGGCTCGGAGCTGCCGGTCGGTCAGCGACGTCACACCCCGGCCGAGCAACCATCGGCGCAGCACTCGCCGTCGAATCGCGGAGTCGAGCGAGTCGATCGCGGACACCTCCAGTTCCGGTACACCTACCCCGACGACGGATTCGGCCATCGCGTCGAGCACCCGGCCGTCCTCACGCAGCTGTTCGGCCGTCCGCGCCAGTGCAGCGGCGACGCCACCGCCGAGCACATCCTCCAACAGGGGCAGCACTTCGTGACGCAACCGCACGCGAGTGAAATCGGTGTCGGTGTTGTGCGGGTCCTCGAACGGCTCGATCCCCAGCTCGACGCAGGCAGCCCTGGTCACACTGCGCCTCACTCCGAGCAGCGGTCGACCCCACGGTGCATCGAATGCCGCCATGCCCGCGATCGATCGCGGTCCCGATCCGCGGCCCAACCCGAGCAGGACGGTCTCGGCCTGATCGTCGAGGGTGTGCGCCACCAGCACCGACGCGTCGCCGCGGGCCAGGTTCAGCGCGTCGTACCTCGCCCGGCGAGCGGCTGCTTCCATCCCACCCGAACCGGTGACGTGCACGTTCAGCACCTGCGCATCACCCACGCCGAGATCGCGGGCCCGCTCGGCGGCAGTTGCGGCGATCTCGGCCGAGCCGGCCTGCAGACCGTGATCGACGATCAACGCCTGCACGTCCCGAGCCTCGGCCACGGTCGCGGCCGTCAAGGCCAACGAATCCGCTCCACCGGACAGCGCAACAGCCACCGGCCCGGGATGGGCAGCGAGCCACCCACGCACCGCCTGCCTGATCTCCAGCAGCGCCGGGCCTTCCGGCAGTCTTGGTCGTGCCGCAGGCTCGACTCCTTCCGGCAGTCTCGGCACTAGCCCAGAACTCGCGCGATCCAGGCGTCCGGGTCCTCGATTTCCGACAGCAGTGGCAGCGTGTCGGGGCCGGTCCACACGGTGTTGAAGCGTTCCATTCCCACTGCGGCGACGACGTGGTCGACGAAGGCCTTCCCGCGCACGTACTGCGCCATCTTCGCGTCCATTCCAAGCAGCGCTCGGATCACACGCTGGAGCGGGTTGACCTTGCGTTGACGACGCTGATCGAACGCGCCGCGAATCTGCGCCACGGTCGGCACGACGGCCGGTCCGACGGCATCCATCACGTGGTCGGCGTGGCCCTCGAGCAACGTGCCCAGCACCAGCAGCCGGTCGATGGCGTCGCGCTGCGGCTGCGGCTGGGTGGCGCGCAGCAGTCCGACGATGCCCGCGTCCTCGGACTTGGACGACCCGCTCGGATTCTTGCGGGCCTTGAGCGCGCCGCTGAGGCGGTTCGCAACATCGGAGAGTGGCTCGTCCGTGCCGTCGGAGAGCACGCCCACGTTCTCGCGCATGTAGCCGCCGAGCCACGGCGCGGAGGAGAACTGCACTCGGTGCGTCACCTCGTGCAGGCACACCCACAGCCGAAAGTCACTCGGCGAGACACGAAGCGCCCGCTCGACGGCAATCACGTTGGGCGCGACCAGAAGCAGCGTGCCGTTCTCGCCGGTGAACGGGTCGTACTGTCCGAGAATGGCACTGGACAGAAATGCCAGCATCGCCCCTGCCTGCAGTCCGGCCGGTTTCCCGCCGAGCAGACCCGACGGCGGCGTGCCGTCGTCGTCTCCGGTCAGGTGCTTCATCGACGCCGCGGCCGCGGCGATCCAGCCTGCCCGATCGACCACGTGAGCGTCGGGCACGGGGAGTCCGTCGGCCAGACCGGTGGTCTCGCGAACCGGCCCCTCGGCCCGAATCGATGCGGCGGCAAGCTCTTCCACGGCCGCCTCGGCGGTGTAGCGCGAAGTGGCCGGACCCGGGCGGACCAGCTTGGCTCCGGTTCTGGCGGCCACGGACCAGTCGACCGCACCGGCGAAACCGGAGGTGTCCTCGTTCTCGTCGGCACTCGCCGCTGCTGACTTCACTGGCATCCACACAATCTCAGGGTCGATGCCACGGCATCGAGGGCGGGGCGACTGACGCCGGGCGGTCGGTCGTTCGACATCAGCGCGAAGGTCAGGACTCGGCCGTCGACGTCGACGACATATCCGGCCAGAGCACTTGCTGCAGAGAGGGTTCCGGTTTTCGCCCGCACCCAGCCCGCTCCGGTCCGGTTCCCGGAGGCGTACCGATCCGACAGCGTTCCGGTGGCACCGGCAACGGGTAGATAGTCGAGCATCGCGCGCAGCGTCGGCTGCTCGTTTCCGGCCGCGGACGTCAGGACCTGATCGAGCAGTCTGGCCGGAATCCTGCCGTCCACCGACAGTCCGCTGGCGTCGTACAGCGTCAGGCCCGCCATTTCGAAGCCGGCGGAGTACAGGGTCTGCCCGATCGACGCCACGGCACCGGAAAAGCTCGCGGCCGTGTCCATCTCGAGCGAGAGTTCGCGTCCGATGGCCTCGGCGAGGACGTTGTCGGAGCGATAGACCATCTGCTGCAAGCGATTTCGCAGGGGTGCAGATTCGACGGAGGCAAGCTGATCGGCCCCTTCGGCCGCCGTGCCCGGCGTCACCGCTGCCGGGTCGACGCCCAGTCCTGCGGCCAGTGCACGGCCTGCGTCGAGTGCCGGGGTGGTGCTGCGCGGAGACTCGTCGACGAGTGGGTCGGACCTCCCGCCGTCGAGCATGATCGGTTCGATCGGGGTGATGGAACCGGCAGCGATATCGGCGGGAAACCAGCCCTGCGCCATCGTGTCACCGGAATAGAGCGAGGTGTCGACGCCGATGCTGCGCACCACCGTTCCGCTGCGGCGAATCTGCTCGACCAGGTCGTCGATGCGCGCCGCTCCTGGGTAGAACCCGTCGGTTCCGACCGGCAGCGCAGTGAGTGTGGGGTCGCCGCCCGCGATCAGCACGATGTCGCCCTCGGTGCTGCCCTGGACCACCCGGGTGGTGACGCGGTGATCCGCCGGGAGCGCGAGCATTGCCGCGGCCGCGGTGAGCAGCTTGGTGGTCGATGCGGGGGTCATCGGCGCATCGGGATTCTTGGACCAGATCACCTGGCCGGTCTGCGCGTCGGCGACGGTTCCGGTGAACGAGCCGAGGTCGGGATCGTCGACCACCTGGGCCAATGCGGCTGCCAGACCCGCCGAGCTCGGCATCGGTGCCGATTCCGGAAAGGGGGTGATCGACGGGTCGGGCAGCACCGTCTCGGGCGGGGGCTCGATCGCGGTCTCGGCACCGTCGGACACCGACGGCAGCACGAGCGCGGCCGTCGTGACTGCGAGGATCACCACGAACAGAGCGCACAGCGTCAGGATCACCCGCTTCTTCCTGCGCCGTCGGCTCGCTGTGGGGCCGAGGAACCGCCGTGTCAGCCCCGCCACTGTTACTCCGTATCTGCCGTGGTCGTACCCATCGTCGTTCAGTCAACAGTATCCTCGGGTCCGGTAGCCTTGCGCCGCCACCATCGACACATTCGCAATGACTCGAGCCGGTCCGGCTCGACGAGGACAGTGAGGACTGCACGTGCCGTTCGACGTCACCATCGAGATCCCCAAGGGGCAGCGCAACAAGTACGAGGTCGACCACGTCACCGGACGTGTTCGCCTCGACCGCTACCTCTACACAGCGATGGCGTATCCCGCCGATTACGGCTTCATCGAGAACACCCTCGGTGAGGACGGCGATCCGCTCGACGCACTGGTTCTGCTGCCCGAGTCGGTGTTCCCCGGCGTCATCGTCGAGGCTCGACCCGTGGCGATGTTCAAGATGGTCGACGAGGCCGGCGGCGACGACAAGGTGCTGTGCGTTCCGGCGGGCGACACCCGCTGGGATCACATCCAGGATCTGAGCGACGTCTCGACCTTCGAGCTCGACGCGATCAAGCATTTCTTCGTTCATTACAAGGATCTCGAACCCAACAAGCACGTCACCGGGGCAGACTGGGTGGGGCGCGCAGAGGCAGAGGCCGAAATCGCTGCATCATTCAAGCGCTTGGCGGACAATCCGGGTCACTGATCGTTTCGGCATCACACACCTCGTCTCGGCCGAGCGCCGACGAAACATAGTTTGGGGAGACGTATGACCGACAGCACTTCCAACGGTGATCGGCGCAATCTAGATTCGCGACCGATCTCGGATCCGACGCAGTTTCCCGATCTGCCGGTGACGGTCGTCCTCGACCGGATTCCGGTGCCGATCCTCGCTGTCGATCCGTCCGGTGCCATCGTGTTCGCGAACGAGGCCTTCGACGATCTGTTCGGTCTCGACCGCACCGAGCGTGAGGACTTCCATCTGCACGACATCTTTCCCGACCGGGCACCCGAGGGCGTCAACGTCGCAGACATGTTCCTCACGACGGTGGCCACCCGCGCAGATTCTCTGTGGCGGATGACCGACAAGACCGGCGATATCGTGCAGGTGCGTGCCAGCAAGTCGATCCTGCGCCGCACCGAGGACACCATCGTCCTGGTCGCGTTGGAGGATTTCACCGATCAGCTGTGGAACGACCCCAAGAGCGCTCTGCGCTGACGCAGTAGCTCGTCCTCCCCGAACGACCAACGGTGTACGCCGGCAATCACATGCCGGTGTACACCGTCGCTCTGTTTCCGCCCGCGTGCTTCGACTCGTACATCGCCGTGTCGGCCTCGAGCAGCACGTTGTGCACCAGGTTGCCGCCGTTTCCGGATTCGGCGGCGGTGAACCACCGACTGCCGTCCAACAGCGCGACACCGACGCTCACCGTCACCGGTACGTCGTCGTCCGGGTCGTGAATGGAGTCGAGGATCTCTTCGGCAATCCGGTGCACGGCGGCATCGCCGACCGGTAGCGCGATCGTGAACTCCTCACCGCCGGTGCGCGCGACGCACGGGCGGGCACCCGTCACCGATGTCAGCCTGCGCGCGGTGCGGCGCAGCACGCGGTCCCCGACCGCATGGCCGTAGGTGTCGTTGACTCGTTTGAACTGGTCGAGATCGAGAACCATGAGCGCGACCGAGTGTTCCGCGTCCAGCGAGTTCATCATGCGTTGGAGCCGCAACTCCAAGCCGCGCCTGTTGAGCAGGCCGGTCAGGGAATCGGTGTTGGCGAGATCGAGTTGGCGCTGAATCACCGCTCGGAACGCGAGCACCGAGTTGACCACCAGGAGAGTGGCCAGGGTCCTGGTGACGGTCGACGCCACATCGTGCGTGTCCGCCGCGAACAACAGCACTGCCAGTACGACGACCACCGCGTTGACGAACAGTATGTGGAATTCGAGCACTCGTCTCCTGGAGAAGTAGACGATGTAGATCCCGATCACCGTGAACAGAATCGCCCCGTTCAGAGCGAGGTCGCGTCCGGCGAAAGTGAGCAGCATCGCTGCAACGCCCACATCGGCGTACACGACGAACCACCCGGGCATGTGCGACGAGTCCGCCGCGCGACGAAACCACCACACCCCCACCGGGACGGTGGATATCAGCACCAGTAGGCAGGCGATCTTGGCGATCGCGCCTTCGGGTCCGTCTGCCGAGAACATCGCGACGACCCCGATCAGACCGAACGAGGGTACGAAGGCGGCGATTCCGAGGGCGACGCGGCGTTCGAGCCGCACCGAGCCGGTTCGCGGTCCGTTCACCCACGTGTGGGAGGTTCGATCGCGATCGACTGGCACGGCATTCCCTCCGTCCTGGCTTTCGGGCGAGCATGCGGGCCGGATGGCGCGGCCGGTCGTCCAGCTTGTCAGATTGTGCGATCGCTCACTCGCGCATCAGACGTTACCGCCGCGCCGCTCGGGCAGGTCCGGCCTGATCGTTTCGTAATCGGTCAAGAACCGATCGAGCAGCGCGATCAGCGAAGCCCGATCCTCTCGTGGCCACCCCTCGATGACTCGCCCGAGATTGTCGGTTCGACGTTGCTGGATCGCGGCCGCCGCTTCCTGACCCGACGCAGTCACGGCAAGGACGAACGCGCGACCGTCTCGTGTGTCGGGTCTGCGCTCGACGTGTCCTCGTTCGACCAGCTGAGCCACCTGCCTGCTCACCGTCGACGGATCGGAATTCACCATGGCGGCGAGTTCACTCGACCGCATCGGTCCGTCCCGCAGCAGCCGGAACAAGCACACGTACGCGGCACCGTCCACGCCGCCCGACGACGAGATGGCCGCGATGTTTCGCTCGCGCAAGCGCTGCAGTCGAACCAGCTGTGTGCCCAGTTCCTCGGCGAACTCGACCACGTCAGCTACCGGAGAACTGAGCCGGACGCTTCTCGAATACGGCGGTGATCGCCTCTGTGAGGTCATGCGAGGCGAGGAAGGCGGCGTTCCAGGCCGCGACGTAGCGCAGCGAATCGTCGACGCTCGAAGATCGGGAATGGTCCAGCACCGTCTTGATTCCCTGCACCACCAGGGGCGGATTGGCGGCGATGGCGGCGGCGCACTCGCGAGCAGCGGCCAGGGTGGCGTCGTGGTCCTCGAAGACGTCGTTGACCAGTCCGATCTTCTCGGCGCGGGCGGCGTCGATGTCCTTGCCCGTCAGCGCGAGCTCACGCATGTGGCCGTCCCCGATGATGGCAGGCAGTCGGGCCAGAGATCCCATGTCGGCCACGATCGCGACCCGCACCTCGCGCACACTGAACTTCGCGTCGGCGCTCGCGTAGCGCACGTCGGCGGCGGTGATGAGGTCGACGCCTCCGCCGATGCACCAGCCCTGAATCGCCGCTACGACGGGTTTGCGGCAGTCCGCGACCGCGTTGATGGCCTTCTGCATGGTCTTGATGGTGTCGTGGAACGACGTTCGCGGACCGGCGAGTGCCTTGTCCGCCATGAGCGGACCGAACGTGCCCGCCATCGCGGCGAGGTCGAGTCCGTAGGTGAAGTTTCGGCCCGAGCCCGCGAGCACGACCGCGCGAACCTCGGGATCGGCGTCGAGCCGAGCGAACAGCTCGGGGCTCTCGCTCCAGAAGTCCGGGCCCATGGCGTTGCCCTTGTTGGGCCCGAGAAGTGTCACGTGTGCGATGTGGTCTGCGATCTCCACGGAGAACGCGTTCCAGGTTCGTTCGGTCATGCCTGCGAGCCTAGCGGGAGCTCCGCACAATCCCGCACCGCATGTTACGGCGCGTAACGTCTGCGCTAAGTACCTGCTCAGCTCTGGTGCTGGGGCCCGATCGTGCCCATCATCGACTCATGCTGATGCATCAGGGACTCGGTTTGGAGACGTTCAACGATCTGCCGCGTCGCAAAGCGGTGCACGCGCTGTACGAGTGTTGCTGCTCGGTGGCGTGGGCGTCACGGGTGGCGGACGGCCGACGCTATTCCTCGCGCACAGACCTGTTCGCCGCTGCAGACTCGCAATTGGCCGAACTCTCGGACAGCGACGTGGACTCGGTGGCCGCGACGCTGCCGGAGCCGAACAAAGTGTGTGCAGCGATGGACAGGGACACTCGCGGCGCATTGGGGACGGCCGCGAGAGTGTACGAAGGCCGATTCGGCTACGCGTACGTGTCGAGTCGACTGTTCGACCCCGAGGGGTTCGAGCCGCGCGACATCCTGGTCGATCTGGGCCACCGACTCGACAACGACGACCGGAACGAGCGCACGGTCATGCGTGCCGAGCTGGCGAAGATCAATCACGGTCGTTTGGATCGCCTACTCGGACCCGAGGGTGGGTGGCCGCCGTACTGAGTGTTTCCGCTCGGTCCGAGGTCAGCCGAACAGGCCGACGGCCCGACCGATCAATCCACCGGCGATCAGAATCGCCAGCAATGCCACGATGGAAATGACGGCGATCGGCATCACTCGGTTGCGCTGCGGCGGCTCGTGATTCGGTCCACCGACTGCTGTCTCGGCTGGAGGAGTGTCGCCCGGCGTCACGCTACCGCCTGCTTCGAGGCCGGCAGTCTCATCGGGTTCGGGATTCTGAGCAGTCATGAATCCGGAGTACCCGGTCGCGCATCCCTCAATCGAGATGTGTCCTGGCTATCGCTCCAGCGAACAGTTCGGACACCGCGTCGGCGATGACTTCCTCGTCGATCTCTTCCGGATCCACCGAATGTTCGACGGCCAATCCGGAGATCAAGGCTGCCAGTGACGTCGCGAGGCGTCGGGCATCGAAGTTCTCGCCCACGCCCCACTGTCCCGCCCGTTCGGCGATGAGCCGCTCGAGCTCACCTCGAAGTGCTCGGCGGTCGGTGCGGTAACGCTCGGCGACGGCCGGGTCCCGCCCGGCCAGGATGCCGAATTCGACGGTCAACAGCGGCCAGCGAGGTTCGGCCACCACCCAGGACGCGATTTCGCCGCCGCCGGCCCCGGCCGCCGCCCGAGAGTCCAGATCGGAAACGTGGGCCAGCACGCGGGCCGCGAGATCGAGGGACCGCCGGGCGAGCAGCTCGGCGAACAGTGCCTGTTTGGACTCGAAATTGGAGTAGACGGCCCCTTTGGTGAACCCGGCGCGGTGCGCGATATCGGCGAGTTTGGCTGCGGCATAGCCACGTTCGGTGAACTCGTCGGCGGCCGCGGCGAGGAGTCGGTCCCGTACGTCGGTGCGTTGAGGTCGCCGTTGCGCCTGTGTCGACCCCCACTTTTCTTGCTCGTCGGCATTCACGATACCTAGAGTATTGAATACCTCGGGTATCGACAAGATTCAGGAGTCACCCATGCGCAAGATGTCACTGCTCGCCGCCGCGGTGCTGGTACTGCAACTCGGCTTCATCCTCAGCTACGTCTCGGCGTTCCATCAGCCGACGCCGCACGCGATCCCGATCGCAGTGGTGGCCGAAGCCGGTCTCCCCGAGGGGCTGGCCCAGCAGACCGCCGATCGACTCGACTCCCTCGACGGCAGTCCGCTCGACACGCGCACCGCGGCCGATACGGCCGAGGTCCGCTCACTGCTCCGCGATCGGGACATTCTCGGCGCGTACGTCGTCGGCGCCAGCGGAACGGACACCCTCATCACCGCGAGCGCCGCGGGTAGTTCCGTTGCCACCGCGTTGCAGTCGATCTTCACCGAGGTCGAGACCGCGCAGGGCCGTCAATTCGTGGTTCGCGACGAGATACCGGTCGGGGTGCACGACAACCGAGGACTGTCGGGGTTCTACCTCTCGGTCGGTTGGGTGGTCGGCGGATACCTGCTGGCCGCTGCATTCGGGTTGCTCATCGGCGCACCGAACTCGCGTCGCGAAACCTGCGTCCACGTCGGCATTCTCGCGGCGTATGCGGTCGCATCGGGAGCGCTCGGAGCCTTCCTCACCACTCATGTTCTGGAAACCTTTGCCGGCCATTGGTTTCCGCTCACCCTGCTGGGCACCGGGGTGGTGTTCGCCACGGGACTGTTCACCATGGGCCTGCGCGCCCTGATCGGCGTCGCTGCCGTGCCCGCTGCGATAGTGCTGTTCGTGATCCTCGGAAACCCGAGTGCAGGAGGAGCTTTCGGGGCGGACGTATTGCCCTCGCTCTATGCGTCGATCGGTCGCTGGATCACCCCGGGCATCGGCACCGAGGGGGTGCGCAGCATCGTCTACTTCTCCGGCAGCGGGCTGGGGCAGCCGGCGCTCGGACTCGTGCTCTACATCGCGGTCGGCGCACTGCTGATGGGCGCGGCGGCCCTGCGCCGCCCGTCTGCACACAACCCGGTGAGCCCGCGTGAGACCAGTAAAGTGTGATTCCATGACGTCCACATTCCCTCTGCCACTGCCCGATCTCGCCGTCCGCACGCTCGGAGGCGCAGTCGTGTGGGCAAACGACGAAACGTTCGCAGAGAAGGAAAATCTGATCACTCCGGGCAAGGCCGACTACTCCACGGCGACGTTCGGCCACAAGGGTCAGATCTACGACGGGTGGGAGACGCGACGCCGACGCGAGGCCGGCTACGACGAGGCCATCGTGCGACTGGGGGCTCCCGGGGTCGTATCGGCGATCGTCGTCGACACCTCGTGGTTCACCGGCAACTACCCGCCGGAAATCTCGATCGAGGCTGCCGAGGTCGACGGGTTTCCGTCGCCGGAGGAGCTGCGCACCCAGACCGAGTGGACCACCATCGTCGACCGTAGTCCGGTCGACGGTGACAGCGAGAACAGATTCCAGGTCGCGTCCGATGCACGGTGGACCCACGTGAAGCTGTCCATCTTCCCCGACGGCGGAGTGGCACGGCTGCGGGTACTCGGTCGCGGCAAACCCGATCCCAAGTTCCTCGCCGCCGGCCCGGTCGACCTGGCCGCCCTCGAGAACGGCGCGTACGTCTCGGCGTGCTCCAACATGTTCTACAGCTCGCCCAACAACCTGCTCTTCCCCGGACCCCCGCGGTCGATGGGTGAGGGTTGGGAGACCTCGCGTCGACGCAACGACGCGAACGACTGGGTCCAGGTGCAACTGGCCGGTACCGGACACATCCGTCTGGCCGAGCTCGACACCACGTGCTTCCTCGGAAACGCACCGGGCGCGGCGTCGCTACGGGGCCGGCTCGACGACGGCGAGTGGATCGAGCTGTTGCCGCGCACGACGCTGCAGCCCGACACCCGTCATCGCTTCGTCCTCGCCCACGACACCCCGGTGTCCGAGGTTCGCATGGACATCTTCCCCGACGGCGGCATGGCGCGATTGAGACTGTTCGGTGACCTCGACACTTCTGCGTAAAGCACTTCGGGGCAATAGGGTTGGTTCATGTCCCGGCTACTTCATCCGAATGCAGCCCATGTTGCCGACACTCTGATTTCTCGTGGTCATCACGGGGTGGTGGTGAACAGCCCCGAGGGCACGCACACTGCCGCCGATGCTGCTGCGGCGCTCGGCGTCGATGTGGGCGCGATCGTGAAGTCGATGGTGTTTCTGCTCGACGACGAGCCGGTATTGCTCCTGGTGTCGGGAGCTCACAACGTTCATCTCGAGCACACCGGTGTTCGTCTGGGCGGCACGTTGCTGCGTGCCGACCTCGACACGGCGAAGCATGCCACCGGGCAGCCGATCGGTGGCATCGCCCCGGTCGGCCACCCCACCAATCTGGACACGTTCGTCGACCAGGATCTGGCCGACTACGCCGAGGTGTGGGCGGCGGCCGGTCATACAAACACGATCTTTCGGTCGACGTTCACCGAGTTGTTGCGGATCACCGCGGGCCTGGCGATCGATGTCACCTGACCCCCGCCTCACCAGTGGGGTCAGGACGCGAGAGTCGGGGCGATCGGTGCGCCGAGGACCTCGTCGACGGTATCGATGTCGAACCGCGTCCCGCGCGATCCCAGTAGCGGAAGCACCCCGGAGCTCAGGAACGTCGACTGCCGAGCCACATCGTCGTGGACCTGCAACGTCACACCGTCGGCGACGTCGGCCGCGGTGACGTCGGAGATCAAACTGGCCAGGCCTGCCGGGGTACCGACGTAGCGGATGGACGCCGGGCTCGTCGGCGCGTCCAGTCCGGCGAATTCACGACGGGCCGTCCTGGCATCTGCGGCAATGTGGACCTCGAGGTCGAGGAATACTGCTGTGCTGTCTGCGGATTCACCCCGCTCGACTGCTTCGGAGCGCAGTCGAGCGGTGTGCTGCTGAGCTTCCCGCAGGTCGGAGGCGTGGATGCGGACCGGCTCCGCGTCCGGTGCCGCGGTGAGTTCGGTCCACACGGCATCGAGTTCGACGGCAACGCGGGTGTGCTTGTGCGACATGAGTGATGGTCCTGGTTCTAGAAGTCGGTGAACGCATTCGGTCGGAGCGGAGCCGAACTCGAACACGACCCGGACGCCGTGCGGCACAGGTCCACGTACCTGTTGGACCAGTGACGGTTGCCCGTCCACGCGACACTCACGGTCATGACGCCATGCTAACGGTCTTCGGAGGTGCACGGGGATCCCACCCCGGCCGCTCCGTCGGCAAGCTCGGGGAACGGTCGCGGGTCCGGCACGGGATTCCACCAGCCTGCATCCTCCGCGTAGTGCCAGTTCGGTCCGCACTCGACCAGGGCGGCAAGGGCGTCGACCAGTCGATCCACATCTGCCGACGAGCTGCCGAGCCCGATGCTGGCTCGAACCGCACCGGCCGCGTGGCCCAGCCTGCTCAGCAACGGGTGTGCGCAGAACTTTCCATCGCGCACGCCGATTCCGTGTTCGGCGGAGAGGTACGCGGCCACCTCACCTGGGTCGCGTCCGGCCACGGTGAAGGTGACGATGCCGACGCTGTCGGGTGCGTCGCCCCACACCTGCAGCTGCTCGACGCCGTCGAGTGCGGCCAGTCCCTCGCGTAAGCGGGTCGACAGGTCGTGCTCGTGTTGCTGCAGCTCGGCATCGTCGAATCCGGCGATGGCCTCACACGCCGCGGCGAGTGCGGCGACGCCGAGCACGTTGGGGGTGCCCGCCTCGTGCCGCTGCGGTGCCGGAGCCCAGACGGTGTGGTCGATGCCCACGCTGCGGACCGCGCCGCCGCCGGCCAGGTATGGCTCACCGTCGTCGAGCCAATCACGCCTGCCCACAAGCACTCCCGCGCCGAACGGGGCGTACAGCTTGTGCCCCGAGAACGCGAGATAGTCCACGCCGAGCGCGGCGATGTCGACCCGACGATGCGGAACCAGCTGGGCACCGTCCACCACGATGCGTGCGCCGTGCCGATGCGCCAGCGCCGCGAGTTCGGCGATGGGAAGAACCTCACCGGTGACGTTCGATGCGCCCGTGATCGCCAGCAGCGCAGCAGGTTTCGCGGCCAGCTCGACATCGAGGCGGACGATGGTCTCGGCCAGGGTCGACGCGGCAACCACCACTCGTCGATCCCGCCACGGGAGCAGATTCGCGTGGTGTTCGATGTCGAGCACCACGGTCTCACCCGGCACACATGCGGCCAACAGGTTCAGCGAGTCGGTGGTGTTCCGGGTGAACACCACCACCGAATCGGGCTGCGCACCAACAAAATCGGCGACGGTCACCCGCGCCTTCTCGTACGCTGCCGTCGAGACGCGAGACGCGTAGCCGGCACCGCGATGCACACTCGAGTAGAACGGCAGGAGTTCAGCGATCCGATCGGTCACCGCCGTCAACGCCGGCGCGCTGGCTGCGTAGTCGAAGTTGGCGTAGGTGCAGGTGCCGCCCTGCACCAGTGGAACCTGCAACTCCGTGCCCGAAACAGGGGCAAAAGGAGCACAGGGGCGGGAAAGTACAGATGTCATGACAGATCGAACCCTCACCATCGAGGGACCCGCAACCGAAGGGCTTCGTGAACGAGTCCGCGCTTGCCGCGCCGGTTTTCCGGCGTCAGCCTGGTCGTCACCCGGAGCACCCCACCGCGGAGGAGGGTTGCCGACCAGCTAGCCGGGGCTTGATGCTGGTACTCGTGACCGTGGGGAAGACACTTGCAAACTCGCTGCGGTTTTGTCAAGCCGGGACTCGCTCCGGGGCACCAGTAGGATTCCCGCGGTGGGAAGGCTCGCTCGTTCACCTTCCGGCAAACAGAACGTGAGATAACCAACGACGCTGCGGCTCCCCTGCCGCAGTTCCACAAGCGTTCCACTGCCCCACGAACACGAAGGACACCCGGTTGTCTGTGCACGAATCCGAAGGTCACCCCGCAACCCCAGGTCTCGAGATCCCGGCTGCACCTGCCCAGTACCTTCGCTCGTCTCTCGCCCCTCCACCGCGGACACTGATCGATGTTCTGCGCGCGACCGCCCACAGCTTTCCCGACGCCCCCGCGATCGACGACGGTGCGGTGTCGGTCAGTTACTCGGAGTTGTTGGACGACATCGACGAGGGCGCGCAGTGGCTCGCCAACGCCGGTGTCCGGCGCGGCGATCGCGTCGGCATCCGCATGCCGTCGGGTTCCTTCTCTCTCTATGTAGCGATCCTGTCGATCCTTCAGGTCGGCGCCGCATACGTGCCGGTGGACGCTGACGATCCGGAGGAGCGCGCCGAGTTGGTCTTCGGCGAGGCGAAGGTGACCGCCATCGTCACGGCGGGCGGAATCGCCGCCGGCACGGCCCCCAAACAGGACACCCTTCCCGACACAGACCCGACGCCACCCACCCCCGAGGACGACGCGTGGGTCATCTTCACGTCGGGTTCGACGGGCACTCCCAAGGGTGTTGCCGTCAGTCATCGCAACGCGGCGGCCTTCGTCGACGCCGAGGCGCGCATGTTCCTGCAGAAGGATCCGCTGGGTCCGGGCGACCGAGTGCTCGCCGGTCTGTCGGTGGCATTCGACGCCTCCTGCGAGGAGATGTGGCTGGCGTGGCGGCACGGTGCCTGTCTGGTGCCCGCGCCGCGGTCGTTGGTGCGGTCCGGTTTCGATCTGGGGCCGTGGCTCGTCTCCCGCGACATCAGTGTCGTTTCGACGGTGCCCACGCTCGCGTCGCTGTGGCCCGCAGTAGCGCTGGAAGCGGTGCGGCTGCTCATCTTCGGCGGCGAGGCCTGCCCGCCGGAGCTGGCCGAGCGGCTCGCCGTCGAGGGCCGTGAGGTCTGGAACACGTACGGTCCCACCGAGGCGACGGTCGTCGCCTGTGCGGCGATCATGGACGGCAAGGGCCCGGTCCGGATCGGTCTTCCCCTCGACGGGTGGGACCTGGCTGTGGTCGACGGGTCGGGCACCCCGGTGCAGGTGGGTGAGATCGGCGAGCTGGTCATTGGCGGCGTCGGACTCGCGCGGTATCTCGATCCGGCCAAGGATGCCGAGAAGTACGCGCCCATGCCATCTCTCGGGTGGGAACGGGCGTATCGCAGCGGCGATCTGGTCAAGCTCGAGCTCGAAGGGCTCTTGTTCCAGGGTCGCGCCGACGATCAGGTCAAGCTCGGCGGTCGACGCATCGAGCTCGGCGAGATAGACAACGCGCTGCAAGCACTTCCGGGCGTCGGCGGCGCGGCGGCCGCCATCCGCAAGACCGCTGCGGGCAACTCGGTTCTGGTGGGATATCTCGCCAGCACCAATCCCGACTTCGACCTGGAGGCCGCGCGCGAATTGCTCGCCGAGCAGTTGCCCGCGGCATTGGTGCCCAGGCTTGCGCTGGTCGACGAGATGCCCACGCGCACCTCGGGCAAGGTCGACCGCAACGCGCTGCCGTGGCCCCTGCCCGGCACGGCAGGAGCGTCCGCGCTCGGTGGGACGGCGGGCTGGGTGGCCGAACTGTGGACCAACATCCTCGGTGCGCAGGTCTCGGACGAGAGCGCCGATTTCTTCGCCAACGGCGGCGGCTCGCTCTCGGCTGCCCAGTTGGTGACGGCACTGCGCGAACGGTTCCCCGAGATCACCGTCGCGCAGCTGTACGACCACCCGCGGCTGGGTTCGCTGGCGCAGTATCTGGACGATTTGAAGCCGGTCGTCGAGGCCGTTCCCCGTGCGGTCGCCCCGACGTCGCGCACCGCGCAATGGGCGCAGATCGCGGCGACGGTTCCGTTGACCACCCTGACCGGATTGCAGTGGGTCACCTGGCTCGGGCTGCTCTTCAACGTCATGTCCTGGTTCGGCGACGTGCCCTGGGCCCCGACGCTGTCGTGGTGGTGGGTGCTCGTGGCATTCGTCCTGTTCATCACTCCGGTCGGCCGCATGGCGATCTCGGTGATCGGATCTCGCATCCTGTTGGCGGGCTTGAAACCCGGCGCGTATCGACGCGGCGGCAGCATGCACATACGGCTCTGGGCCGCAACAAGATTGACCGATGCCAGCGGTGCTTCGAACCTCTCGGGTGCCCCGTGGATGGTCTACTACGCGCGCGCTCTCGGTGCCAAGATCGGCAAGGGCGTCGACCTGCACACCCTGCCGCCCGTCACCGGCATGCTCGAGCTGGGCGACGGCTGTTCCATCGAGCCCGAGGTCGACCTGTCCGGGCACTGGATCGACGGCGATCTCGTCTACATCGGCGGCATCGAAATCGGTGCCGGTGCCACCGTCGGCGCACGCTCCACGTTGTTGCCCGGCACCAAGGTCGGCAAGAACGCGGTCGTCACGGCAGGCTCGGCCGTCGTCGGACGAGTGAAGGCCGGTCAGATGTGGTCCGGCTCGCCGGCTCAGAAGGTAGGCAAGGCCGATCATCCGTGGCCCGCCGAGACACCGCCGCGCGCTACGAAATGGGTGTTCGCGTACGGCATCGCATCACTCTTCCTGTCCGGCATGGCACTGTTCTCGATCGGCGTCAGCCTGGTGTTGATGGGCTGGTGGATTCACACCGCGGACTCCGTCTTCCACGCCTTCGAACGTGGTGTGGTGATGTTGCCCGTGGCGACGTTGGTGTCGCTGGCGGTGTTCGCACTGATCACCGTCGTCGCGGTGCGGTTGCTCGGCATCGGTCTCGTCGGCGGTTACCACCCGGTGCGCAGTCGGATCGGCTGGCAGGTCTGGGCCACCGAACGACTGATGGACTCGGCGCGCACGTTCCTGTTCCCGCTCTACGCATCGTTGTTGACGCCGCACTGGCTGCGACTGTTGGGCGCGAAGATCGGCAAGGACGTCGAGGCGTCGACGGTGCTGATGATTCCCAAGTTCACCACCGTCGCCGACGGTGCGTTCCTGGCGGACGACACCATGGTCGCCAGTTACGAACTCGGCGGCGGCTGGATGCATCTGGGTGACGCCAAGGTGGGCAAGCGGGCGTTCCTCGGCAACTCGGGCATGACCGGGCCGGGGCGAACCGTCCCGAAGAACGGTCTTGTGGCCGTGCTGTCCGCCACGCCGGACAAGGCGAAGTCGGGTTCTTCGTGGCTCGGCAGTCCGCCGGTGCGGCTGCGTCGGGCCGCCGGTAGTGCGGACTCGTCGCGCACGTTCGATCCGCCGCGCAAGCTCAAGATCGCCCGCTCGCTCGTCGAGACGTGCCGGTTGATTCCCGTCGTCGTGACGTTCGGTATCGGTCTGGGAGTGCTGTTCGGCCTGACCGCCATCGCCGACGCCGTCGGGTACTGGTTGGCGGCACTGCTCAGTGGCGTCGTCCTGCTCGTCGCCGGTTTCGTGGCTGCTGCGGTGTCGGCGTTGGCGAAGTGGTTGTGGGTGGGTCGGATCGGCAAGACCGATCATCCGCTGTGGAGTTCGTTCGTCTGGCGCAACGAGGTGGCGGACACGTTCGTCGAGACCGTCGCTGCACCGTGGTTCGCACGCGCAGCCGAGGGCACCGCCGTGTTGAACATGTGGTTGCGGTGGCTCGGCGCAGACATCGGCCGCGGAGTCTGGTGTGAGACGTACTGGCTCCCCGAGGCCGATCTGGTGACGTTGGCCGACGGTGCGACCGTCAACCGAGGGTGCGTTGTGCAGACGCACCTGTTCCATGATCGGATCATGTCCATGGATACGGTCGATCTCGGCGCGGGCGCAACACTGGGACCACACTGTGTAGCGCTGCCGGCTTCGGGTATAGGAGAAGGGGCGACCGTGGGGCCTGCCTCTCTCGTGATGCGCGGCGATACGGTTCCCGCGCATACTCGTTGGCAGGGCAACCCGATCGCGCCGTGGGCCAAGGGTGATCCCTTTCCACGAATTCGCGACGACCGAAACGAGGGGTGATCTTTCGTGCCAGACAGGCTGGTGGCACCGGTGTTCGACGTCGATGCCAGTGACAATCCGATCGACACCTACCTTCCCCAGAACGGCAACCGCGGCTATCGCGTCTCGCGCTACGAACTGGACCTCGAGTACAAGGTCGAGAGCAACCGGTTGACGGGCAAGGCGAAGATCACGGCGGTCACCACGGCGACGGTGTCGAAGTTCGCGTTCGATCTCGGCCCGGCGATGAACGTGTCGAAAGTGTCGGTGAACGGCTCGCGTTCGGTGAAGTTCAGCCACCAGCGCGGCAAGCTCAAGATCACGCCCGCCAAGCCCATCGCGTCGGGTGCAGCACTGGTGGTCACGGTCGCCTACGGCGGAACTCCGAAGCCCATCAACGGTGTGTGGGGTGAGGTCGGCTGGGAAGAGCTCACCGAGGGCTCGCTCGTCGCGAGTCAGCCGAACGGCGCGGCGTCGTGGTTCCCGTGCGACGACCATCCGGTGTCCAAGGCCAGCTACGGCATCACCATCACCACCGATTCGCCGTACTACGCGGTGGCCAACGGAACGTTGGTGCGCAAGCAGACTCGCGCCAGCCGCACCACCTGGGTGTACGAGCAGCCCGAGCCGATGGCCAGCTACCTCGCGACCATCCAGATCGGTCCGTACGAGCACCGCATCATCAGCCCGGGGCCGGTGCCGATGAAGGCCATCACTCCCCCGCGGCTGCGCGCGCAGTTCGATCACGACTTCGGTCGTCAACCGCAGATGATGGATACATTCGTACGGCTGTACGGCCCTTACCCTTTCGCGTCGTACACCGTGGTGGTGACCGACGACGATCTCGAGATTCCGATCGAGGCGCAGGGGCTGTCGATCTTCGGTGCCAATCACTGTTCCGGTTCCCGGTACTACGAGCGTCTCGTGGCGCACGAGTTGGCGCACCAGTGGTTCGGCAATTCGCTGACCCTCGGCAAGTGGGCCGACATCTGGCTGCACGAGGGATTCGCCTGCTACTCGGAGTGGATCTGGGCCGAGAACTCCGGTGGCGCAACGGCTCACGACAAGGCCAAGCGAGCGCACACCATTCAGCGTGGCCTGGCGATGGATTTGCAGCTCACCGATCCCGGTCCTGAGAGCATCTTCGACGACCGCGTCTACAAGCGTGGGGCACTGGCGCTGCACGCGGTGCGAACGACCATCGGGGACGAGCGATTCTTCGGACTGATCCAGGAATGGACCTCCAAGTACCGCTACTCGACGGTCGCAACGGCAGACTTCACCGACCTGGCCTCCCGCTTCGGTTGTCCCCGAAGCTTGTGGGACGCATGGCTTGTGGACAAGCAACTGCCGTCGTTGCCGTAGTTCCCTGCCTGCTGCCTGTCTCCCCCAACTCCCGCAAACGCGCGCGCGTTTGCCAAAACCGGCCGGAATAGTCAACAACAATGCGCGCGTCCGACGAATGCGCGCGCGTTTGCGAAAGCTCACGGCCGAAGACTCAGGGACCAGCGGGGCTCGACTCCCCCAACTCCCGCAAACGCGCGCGCGTTTGCCAAAACCGGCCGGAATAGTCGACGACAATGAACGCGTCTGACGAATGCGCGCGCGTTTGCGAAAGCTCACGGCCAAGGACTCAGGGATCAGCGGGGCTCGACTCCCCCAACTCCCGCAAACGCGCGCGCGTTTGCCAAAACCGGCCGGAATAGCCAACAACTATGCGCGCGTCTGACGAATGCGCGCGCGTTTGCGAAAGCTCACGGCCGAAGACTCAGGACTCAGCGGGGCTCGCCCCCCCAACTCCCGCAAACGCGCGCGCGTTTGCCAAAACCGGCCGGAATAGTCAACGACTATGCGCGCGTCCGACGAATGCGCGCGCGTTTGCGAAGACTCCGACAGGGCGAAGCTTTGCGATCGGCGACGCGATCGCACGGGCCGACACTTGCATCGGGTGGGACGACCTGAAACAGCACCCAGAACACGATGACGCCCAGCACGGCGAAAATCGGCCACGGTCCGGAGTAGTTGTATTTCATGTTCGCTCGCGTCGTGCGAGGGATGTACCCGCTGCACCGCACCGGCTGCGTCAGCGATACCCGAGCGACACCGTCAACCCAGCAATCGCGTATCCGTACAGCGCGACCGTAGCCAACGCCTGTCGCCAGAAGCCTTGCGGGAACGACGCCGCCCAGCGTCCCTTGCCGTCCAGTTGCAGATCGCAGGGGAAGTCGCTGATGGCCACGGCAGACGACGGCTGCTTCCAGTGCGCGAGCACCACCCCGGTAGTGAACGGCAGCCCCCGAACGAACAGGTGACCGCGTGCCTCCCCGGCCCGGTACCGCACCGCGGATTCGGTGACAACCCCTGTGTACCAACGCCGTTGGACGTTCCATCCGGTGGCGTGCGCGAGTCGAAGGTTGCGGCCGCCTCGCAGAGCGGTGTCCACCGTCTCGACGTCCGCAATCACGCCCCAGCGCAGCATCGACACCCACCAGGCAATCCGTCGGCTGCGAAACACCAGTGCCCCGAGCAGAACGATCGCGAAGACGTACGGGACCGCCGTCGGGTATCTCGACCAGCATGCGGCCGGCACGATGACAGCGATCAGAAACCAGTACGACTCGCGTCGGTTCCATACGGTCGCACCCGCGAGCGCCACCGTCGGAGGCACCCGATGTGGTGGGGCAGTGCGAGCGGACTGCAGCATGATGCCGCTGATCCTAGAGCCGAACCGCCCCTACGCGCTCGGCAAGTGAGCAGACGTGTTCGCCCGCACCACCAGGCCGCAGATTCCGGCCATCACCGCGCCGAATCCGAAGATGATGGGGTACGTCACCACCCCGGGCCAGGTCTCGGTGAGCGCCGACAGCACGGCAGGCACCGCGAAGCCCAGGTACGTCAGCGAATAGAACACCGCAGTGAGGCCGGCGAGGTCGTCGGGGCCCGCAATGCGTTGCACCTCTTGCAGACCCGAGACCAACGCCATGCCGTACCCGCACCCGAGAACCGCTGCGGCGATCAACGCCGCGGCAATGGTGAGCACCGACGCCGCCCAGGCAGCAACGGCCATACCGATCACCAGCAGAGTCAGCGCCACCAGAGCGCCTCGGGCGTTGGCCGGTGTGTCGATCCGACGCCCGACGGCCTGGATCGCGAACCCGGAGCCGAGGGCGATCACCGCCATCGCCGCAGACAGTGCGACGGGATAGCCGCCACCGGGCTCGTCGGCCAATGCGTCGGCCATCAGTGACGGCAGCACCGCGTAGGCGACGCTCGCGGCACCGAACACCCATGGTGCCAACGGCAGCACCACGAAGAGGAACCGGCGATGCGATGCGGACGGAATCCTCAGGTCGTCGAGCAGTCTCTTCTTCTTCGATGCTGTTGTGGCGAGTCGTGTTTCGGGCACCGAGAGCATCCCGACACCGGCAACGATGCAGATGAGCACGTGCACGCTGTAGGCGAGGTGCGTCGGCCAGGGGGCCCACTGCGCGAGTACACCGGCGACACCGGCACCGAGGGCGAAACCCGCAGTCAGCGACATCGCGGCGCGTCGCGCTCCGGCACCGGGCTTGGCGGTGGCATCGCGGCTGGAGAGTTCCTTGACCCAGCTGCCGCCCACGGCCATACCGATTCCGAGCGCGATGCCGCTGAGCACGCGGCCCCCGAAGAGCATGTAGGCGTTGTCGGGCCCGAGTGCGATCAGAATGGACCCGGCTGCGGCAATTGCGGGGGCGGGCAACATGATCGGGCGTCGACCGAGCCGATCCGACAGCGGGCCGCAGATCAGCATCGCCGGAATGATGCCCAGGACGTACGCGAACAGGAACGTATCGACCACCACCGCCGAGAAGCCGTGGTCGAGCCGATACATCACCAACAGCGGCGTGAATTCGTTGCCGCCCCACGCCACGGCGAACATGCCCGACGCCACCAGCAGCCAGCGTCGCGCAGTCAACTGGATGTCTCGATCGTTCGTGATCGTCTCGCTCATCGTGCTCCCCCTCTGTCCGGTCGTAGGCCGTGCACCCCGAGCATGTGTTGTTCGACGGCCCGCTCGAATCCGTCTGCGTCGCCGGCCTCGATCAGGTCGGTGAGTCGGCGATGGTCGTCGACGATGCGCGAGATCTGGCCTGGATCACGCGTCACCGAGGCTGCGGTCATCCGCCGCTGACGCTCGCGAAGCCCGTCGTAGAACGCGTCGAGCAACGGGTTGCCGCCGGCGCGGACGACGGTTCGATGGAAGTCTGCGTCGACTGCACTGAACTGCGCGGCGGTGCCGTCGACGGCCAACTTCTCCTGCAGCTGCAGGTTCGAGCGCAGTGCCTCCACCACGCGTGAGCGGGCCGTCGCGTCGTCCACGAAAGCGCGGACGCTGCCAGATTCGACCAGTCGGCGCGCATCGACGACGCTCTCGGCTTCCCCTACCGCGATCGGCACCACCAGTGCTCCGCGCTTGGGATAGAGGCGCATCCACCCCTCGACCTGAAGCCGCAGAAACGCCTCGCGTACGGGGGTGCGACTGATCTCGAGGCGCGACGCGATCTCGCCCTCACTGACGAGCTCACCACCGGGAAGTTCCCCCGAAATGATGAGCTCCTTGACCGTCGAATAGGCCGTATCGGCGGCTGATCTCGTCTCGGACACAACATAGATACTAGATGCACCTCAACTGTGCACCAAGCGAGGACCCCGGAAAAGTCCACTCGACGTGACATCGACCGTCGAAAAGTCCACTCAACGATGCTCCTATGTTGGTCAAGTGGTCTGGGGCGGCTTGAGTAGGCCGTAGATTTCGCGGGCGATGGCGCGTTTGAGGCATCGGGTGATCTCGCGTGGGGTCTTGCCTTCTGTCAGTCGCCGGTCCCGATACTGCTGGGTTCG
>NZ_JALGQI010000052.1:0-828 GCF_022810385.1 Rhodococcus sp. ARC_M12
GGTGAACTCAGGGGCCCGAACGATGTCAACTGGGCCTGCTCGGCAAACGCAAGTCCGAGTCGAGTGGCGTGGGCGATATCGAGTTCGGGATAGACCTCCCGAAACCACCGTATCGGTGCCTGGACGTCATGCTGAATGAGCGTCGCTTCACTGGTTCCTTCGCGGTGCATGATTGCACGAAGGCGCGCGGCGGCGTCAGGGTCGAGTGCGCGGCGTTCGAGCAGTTGCACGAACGCAAGCGGTGGCACGCCCTCGTCGCTCAGCTTCACGGTGATTCCTTTGACCCGAATTCACAAGTTTATGACTCCACCGAACATAGCCGTCACCCACGTTTGCGACGACACTTTCGTCGATCACGCCAGGAACTGAGGTGGTGGCAAGCTGGACGGATTCTTGTCCGGAAGTTCGTTTGTCTTGAGAATGGGAATATTGCGTGACACCGACGCTAGCGGCGCTACACCGCTGTCGCTACGGTCGACCGAATCGAGTCGTCTTGCTCAACTCTGGATTGGCTTGAAAATCTTGGAACCCCTCGATGTACGGAGCGAGTAGGTCTGCGATATCGGTGGCGGTCTGGGCTGCGTCAGTCGGGGGCCGTGAGACATACGCCAAGGCCATCTGAACGATGGACGTGCTCAGGATATCGGCTTGGCGTTTCGGGGCTTGCACCCAGCATCGCTGAAATGTGGCAGAGAGGTGATCTGCGGCTCGCTCGACAAGCTGGGTGCTGTGAACAGTAATGAGCCGCAGGAGGTCTGCGGATGCGTCTTCTTCTCGTAGCGATCTGACCAATGGGTCACGTTCGGAGACGGCGAAAAACGCAGCCAA
>NZ_JALGQI010000075.1:0-434 GCF_022810385.1 Rhodococcus sp. ARC_M12
AGATCCGAAATGGCCATCTGGTCGCCGGTGAGACGGCTTCGCGGTGAAAGAAGTACTTGGTGAGCGCGCATTTCGAAACAGGAGCCCAGCCGCTCGATGCCTTCGTGCGGAGCGCAGAGTTGTCGCACTCCACATCTGGAGTGGACTCAGGTCGGATCTCTGGGGCGAACCGTCTGACCCGAATTCACAAGTTTTTGACTCTACGGAACATGGCCGCCATTCACGTTTGCGGCGACACTGTTATCAATCGCGAAGAAAATTGAGGAGTTGACATGGCAGTTGTAACTTTCGTCGCCCACGATGGTGGGAAGCACGAGGCGGGCTTGGTCGAAGGTCGATCGTTGATGCAGATTGCAACCGACAATGCTGTGCCGGGGATCGATGGAGACTGTGGGGGCGAAACGGCCTGTGGCACCTGCCATGTGATCGTCGAC
>NZ_JALGQI010000076.1:0-422 GCF_022810385.1 Rhodococcus sp. ARC_M12
CTCAATGCGTCTAACGCGGTCGCACGAAGGAGAGTGCTTGCCGCTGTCCGGTAGCCACCATCAGGGCGCGCAGTGTGGACGGAACTCATGAATAGAAGTCTAGGCGCGTTCGGACATTGGTGGTGGGAGATGATGTCGCTGTCGCCAGCGCGTCGATGCTGCCAGCGATGCGACCATTGGCGTTATCTGCGGGCGAACGAACCAGGCGCAGCGGTGAGCCGAACACCTACGAAGAACTCATCTGTTCTTTCGGTAGGTTTCCCGAGCGGCGTGCAGCGAACGCAGAGCATGCAATTCGGCACAACTGCCGGCGTGTGGCGTCAGAAAAGCTCTCCATTGCAGAGGTCGGCTACGCACACCCCTCGTCTGCGTAGCTCGACCTACATCTGGCTGATTTTCACGTCGCGAATATTTCGGCGTTC
>NZ_JALGQI010000077.1:0-401 GCF_022810385.1 Rhodococcus sp. ARC_M12
TTCGGGCTCCCCCTGGCAGGGTGTGACCAGCACCCGACCACGAACTGCGAGACGGTCCAATGCTCGATTCAAGGTTGATTCCTTTAAGTACGGGAGCGAACTCGATACGACCTAGTTGTACGATAGCTATTCCTCATGTGTCAAAGAGGGAAGGATGATTTGTGCATAAAGAACAAGGACTCCTTGCGACTTTGGCCAACTTGGACATATCACAGAACGGTGCCGATCCAGTACGATCGACACCACGACGACGGCCCCTTCAGGCCTCCATGGCTGCAGTGGAAATCGAGGTATCGTGCTGGATTTTGCATTCTTCACATTGACACCGCTCCTACTGTTCATGTTGGCACCCTCGTGGAATCCGTTGACCTACCACGGTGCGCGAGTCGGATCGAACGCCG
>NZ_JALGQI010000078.1:0-397 GCF_022810385.1 Rhodococcus sp. ARC_M12
GGTCAGCAGGTCTGCCGTCTTCATAGACCGCGTGTGTCAGGACGCATGTTCAGAATACGAAGCGGAGAAATCGAAGATACGTGAAGAAAATAGTTCTGTAAACACGGAACTCGAACGCGCAATGTCGACATCATGCACAGATTCTTTGGGCGCATACAAAATCGATTCATATTACAATCTCACAGGAAACCATATTGCCATTGAGTTTTGGACGAATGACCGGGAACCATTCCCGAGAAAGTCCTGGCACCAGCTCGTAGATACCGTTGGCGTCAGACTCGGTACGATCGGTCGACCGCAAGTCAACAGTAAAGGCGATGCCCGATCCCTGGTTTGGTTTCCGATAATTCACGCCGGAAGGATTTGCCTTGAAAGCGTTACAGACGTTCTTCAGAAG
>NZ_JALGQI010000079.1:0-395 GCF_022810385.1 Rhodococcus sp. ARC_M12
TCCTGTCGGCCAGGAAGTCGATAGCCGCATTGATGTTGGCTTTCACGCTGGTGTGTAGAAGTCCGGTTGCGTCTGCATTGCCGTTCATTTCATGGATTGATGCACTTATGAATGAAGAGATATTCTCCGTCAACTCTGCCTTTCTGTCCTCCATCTCGTCCACAAGTGTTTCCATCAAATGAGTCGATATCATTTTAGTGTCATACCTATCCTGGTAGTTCAATTCTGGAGCGGCGCGCCATTTCGGTGACGATCGCTGCGGATCTACCTTGTCGATCTCGGGGCTTGCCCCGCCGCCTGTGCACCTCGGCTTCTCGTCAGAGCCCTCCTTGCTGGCTTCTGACGCACCGGCTCCTTTCGGTTCGGCTCGCCGGTGACGGAAGCGTCAGCGGCTT
>NZ_JALGQI010000080.1:0-389 GCF_022810385.1 Rhodococcus sp. ARC_M12
GTGAAATTCGTCCCCCGGCGTCTGGCGACCGGACTGGGTGCGGCCCTGAACACAGATTCGGTGTTCCTCGCGGACGTCGACATGGCTGCTCGCCGAACGTATCTCGACAGAATCCGGAACAGCTGAGGATGCCGACACGCGCGCTCGACCAGCAACCCGAAAGGCAGTCACAGTGACCCCCACGACTCTGATCGAGAACTATCCCCACCGGATGGGAGGGCACTGCGGGTCAGGTGCAATGCGAGACCTTCTCCAGTGGCACGGTCTGGGATGGGACGGACCACCCGACGAGGGGTTGGTGTTCGCACTGGGTGGTGATCTGGGTTTGTCCTACCTGCGATCGGACGACCTGGTCCCACCGATGTACCTGGTCGGCCGCGGTGCCGACT
>NZ_JALGQI010000081.1:0-379 GCF_022810385.1 Rhodococcus sp. ARC_M12
CTGACCCCCTCGACGAGAACGCAGCGACATCACAGCCACCCAACCCCGACCGCCCGGGAAGCCGGGGCACGTCACATGGCCTGTGCTGCGGGCGTGTCGAGTGGGTCGTCCAGGGGCGACGCAGGAGAGTCGACGCGACGTGCTGAGAGGTGGTTCCAACCGAGCGCTAGGACACCGGCTACAGGCATGGCGATAGGTCAGGAACGGCGTCGCTCCCTGCGCAGGAGGGAGCGCAGAGTCTCGGCGTTCGCATAGCCGACCCGTAGCGCGATCTCGGCGGAGGTGAGGTCCGTGGTTGCTGAGAGGTGCCGCGCTCGTTCGATGCGAAGCCGTTGGACGAAGCCGAGCGGAGTGAGGTTGAGCGCCGCACGGACTCGTC
>NZ_JALGQI010000082.1:0-374 GCF_022810385.1 Rhodococcus sp. ARC_M12
GTAGCTGGGGCAGAGCCGGCTGAATGTGCTGAACGTAACCGGCCGCGAGCACGCTACCGGCTACCGCAATCCCAATCGCGGCACCGATTTCGCGAGCTGCGTCGTTGACCGCGGCAGCCACCCCGTGTTTGGCCTCAGGAGTGTCCGAGACGATGGCGAAAGTCGCAGGGGCGGTACACAACCCCAAACCCGCGCTCATGATGAGCAAGGGCCACAGCAGGTCAGGGTAAGTCGCTGCGACGGTCAGTCTGCTCACCATCACCAGTCCCGCCGCGATGGTGAGCAGACCTACAGTGGTCATCACCCGCAGGCCAACAATGTTCGACAGCCAGGGTGCAATCACCGAGATCACGATGAGCGGCACGACCATAGGG
>NZ_JALGQI010000083.1:0-370 GCF_022810385.1 Rhodococcus sp. ARC_M12
AGGTGCGGATCGGGGCGCATGTGGTCTCGCATGCGCTCGTCGTCGCGACCGGGGTGTCGATCGACGGCACCCGTGAAGTGTTGGGCACCGCGGTCGGGGACAGTGAGTCGTTCGATTTCTGGCGGGAGTTCCTGATCGGGCTCAAGGCGCGGGGGCTGTCGGGGGTGCATCTGGTGATCTCCGATGCGCATGCCGGTTTGAAAGCTGCTGTGGCGCAGCAGTTCACCGGGGCGTCGTGGCAGCGTTGCCGGGTGCATTTCATGCGGAACGTCACTTCCGCGGTGTCGTCGAAGCAGGTGCCTCCGGTGATGGCGGCGATCAAGACGATCTTCGCGCACACCGAGCCGGATGCTGTTGCAGCGCAGTGGGA
>NZ_JALGQI010000084.1:0-369 GCF_022810385.1 Rhodococcus sp. ARC_M12
ACCGTCTCGCAGTTCGTGGTCGGGTGCTGGTCACACCCTGCCAGGGGGAGCCCGAACTGTGGGACTACGAATCCGATCCACCCTACGAGACGGTTGCTCAGCGAGCTGCGCGTCATAAAACTGCAGCAGACTCTTGCATGAAATGTCATATACTGACCGACTGCGAGCAGTATCTTGCTACTGATCCTTCGCCAGTCGGAGTGTGGGCCGGTCGAATCTTGGAGACGTCCGAAGGATCTGTCGATAGTGCCCCATGGGGTGGTGTAATTCGGATCGGTGAACCATCCGGTTCATGATCAACGAGTTGTGTTGTATGTTAGGCGCTTTCGAGCTGAGGTGTCAACGACTCAGCGGTCGTGTCGGTTGATA
>NZ_JALGQI010000085.1:0-365 GCF_022810385.1 Rhodococcus sp. ARC_M12
TCGAGTTGTGCGCTCGTTTCGGCGTGCCGCCAGTGGAATTCGACGGCGATCGCGATGCTCTCATGCATGCCTTCACCGCAGACGGAGCTCAGCACATGGAGTATGTCCGCGAGCGAGGAGTCTTCGACGACCTACCCTTGAACGCGATCTTGACGGTGCTTCGGCACGCCTACGGCCCCACGATCTTCACGGGCGCTCACCCACTCGATGATGTTTTCACCGGCCGCACCCGGCCGGACGAAACTCCCGGGGATCGAAACTCGCCGCGGGAGTCTCGATGAACACAAGCGGTGAGAACATACGCGCCGAACCCCGTATCGCGGCCGACTGCCGATCGGTCGGAGCTCTCTCCGCGAACAATCGCG
>NZ_JALGQI010000086.1:0-361 GCF_022810385.1 Rhodococcus sp. ARC_M12
ATCTATGCAAGGAGCGCAGCATGATGAACAACGCACCTCACACCCCCGCCAGGACCGTGGCGATCACAGGTGGAGCTCGCGGCATCGGCTATCAGACAGCGAAGGAGTTGATTCGACGAGGCCACCGGGTCGCCATCGGCGACATCGACGAGGCACGTGCGAAGGAGGCCGCCGCCGAACTCGGGGTGAAGGTCGTCACCCGACTCGACGTCACCGAACCTGACTCGTTCACAACGTTTCTGGACCTGGTCGAACGTGAACTCGGACCCCTCGACATCCTGATCAACAACGCGGGCATCATGCCTACCGGCCACGCCCACGAAGAGGACGATGCAGTAACCCGGCGGCAAGTCGAGATCAA
>NZ_JALGQI010000087.1:0-322 GCF_022810385.1 Rhodococcus sp. ARC_M12
CAGGGCGGCCGAAGCCGGCCGGCGGGGTAGCGTCGGACACGTCGAGGTCTTTCGGATGGATGGCGTAGGAACCTCCATCGTCGGGAGACCTCGACGTCTATCTGCGGACCGACGCGCCCGGCCGACCCACACCCTCATCTGGGAAGAGCCCTGAGAGACGTCTTCGACGACGACGGGACCGGCGAGGAGCAAGGCGCGGTGAGCTAAAGAATGGAGCTTGCTCGGCTTCGACGCCGCCGCGAGCTCCGGTGAAACTCCGGTAAAACGGTCGGTACTGGTCGGTCGTCGTCGGTCACCACCGGATGGCAGCGTCCCCCACGCT
>NZ_JALGQI010000088.1:0-315 GCF_022810385.1 Rhodococcus sp. ARC_M12
TTTCTTCACGTATCTTCGATTTCTCCGCTTCGTATTCTGAACATGCGTCCTGACACACGCGGTCTATGAAGACGGCAGACCTGCTGACCAGATGCGCAAGTTGATTCGCGGCCAACGTGTGCGTAGCACGCGAGAGCGAGAACAGGACATGCTCAAGAAATCTCGATTGGCCCAGGTGATAAGCGCGCGCGAGCGCCGTCAGCGGGACATGCGTGTGTGCGAGAACGCGAGCATGGCACAGGGCGGCATGCGGAGCTCGCAAGTTGTCGTGCTCAGTCCTGTCGGCCAGGAAGTCGATAGCCGCATTGATGTTGG
>NZ_JALGQI010000089.1:0-300 GCF_022810385.1 Rhodococcus sp. ARC_M12
CTGCGGCTCGCTCGACAAGCTGGGTGCTGTGAACAGTAATGAGCCGCAGGAGGTCTGCGGATGCGTCTTCTTCTCGTAGCGATCTGACCAATGGGTCACGTTCGGAGACGGCGAAAAACGCAGCCAAGCCTCGGCCGAGCGCCAATCTGATATCACCAACGCAAGTGTAGAGGCCATCGTCCACCACACTGACCAGCTGATCGGTCAGTCGTATCGCGTAGCTCTCCGCCACACCGCGCCGGGACCCGAACTCGTTATAGATGGTCTGTCGAGACAAACCGGCTTCCTTCGCGACCTCGG
>NZ_JALGQI010000090.1:0-297 GCF_022810385.1 Rhodococcus sp. ARC_M12
CTTGGGACTGCATGAAGTGTTCGACCTCGACCACCACGAACAGGGCAGTAGCGGTGGCTACCGAGCGGCCCTGCGCATCGTCCATCGTGGCCGTGAGATCCAGTTTGCGCCCATCACGAGACCGAACCGCAGCACGCAATACGTATGGAGTGCCGAGCAGAACCGGCGCCAGGTAGTCGAGCTCGAGACGCCGCGTCACGGCGAGCTCACCCACTGTGTAGAGCAGGAAGCCGAACAGATCGTCGAGAACGGTCGCCACCGCGCCGCCGTGTGCTATCCCGGGTGCCCCGACATGAC
>NZ_JALGQI010000091.1:0-290 GCF_022810385.1 Rhodococcus sp. ARC_M12
GAAGTCGGGTAACCGATGCAGGTGACTGGTACTAATAGGCCGAGGACTTACCACAAAGAAGCTACGCGTCCACTGTGCAATATCTGAAACAACACACGAGTTGATTCAGCAAGCACAATCGAATACACGAATCCGCCACCCACACGTGTGTGGGTGACAGGTTCGCTCGTGACACTGTTTCGCAGAGTTACGGCGGCCATAGCGGAGGGGAAACGCCCGGTCCCATTCCGAACCCGGAAGCTAAGCCCTCCAGCGCCGATGGTACTGCACTCGACAGGGTGTGGGAGAGT
>NZ_JALGQI010000092.1:0-263 GCF_022810385.1 Rhodococcus sp. ARC_M12
ACCAGGTACCCCCGTTCACCGCAGGCCAGCCGATCGACGACGACGACGCACTACCCCGCCAGTCCGTCGTCGTCGAGGTCGGCGGCCGACGTGTCGAGGTCTCCCTACCCGGGGAACTGTCCCTCGGTGGCAACACCAACGGCGGGAATGCCGGTGCGGTGCGGCGTAAACCCAAAGCCCGTACCCGCGGCGGTGCCGGTGCAGGAGCAGCATCCGGAGACTCGGTCACCGCACCGATGCAGGGCACCGTGGTCAAAGTCGCC
>NZ_JALGQI010000093.1:0-262 GCF_022810385.1 Rhodococcus sp. ARC_M12
TTGTGGGGTTTGCATTGTCGATTCTGCCGGATCGGCCGACAGTGAGAAATTGTGGTGTTAGTCGAAGTGGTCTGGAACGGCCTGTCGTAGAGGGTGAGAGTCCCGTAGACGAAAACACTGCAACTGTTGTTGCGAATACCCAAGTAGCAGCGGGCCCGTGAAATCTGCTGTGAATCTGTCGGGACCACCCGATAAGCCTGAATACTCCCTGGTGACCGATAGCGGACTAGTACCGTGAGGGAAAGGTGAAAAGTACCCCGGG
>NZ_JALGQI010000094.1:0-260 GCF_022810385.1 Rhodococcus sp. ARC_M12
CCCGTTCCTCACCGACGCCCAACGCAAAGAAATCCACTCCAGCGCCAAAGCCATCTGCCTCGAAGCCGGCTACTACGGAGCCGGCACGGTGGAATACCTCGTCGGCCAAGACGGGCTGGTGTCGTTCTTGGAGGTCAACACCCGACTGCAGGTCGAGCATCCCGTCACCGAGGAAACCTCCGGCATCGACCTCGTGCTGCAGCAGTTCAAGATCGCCAACGGCGAAGAACTGTCCATCACCGAGGACCCCGAACCACGCG
>NZ_JALGQI010000095.1:0-260 GCF_022810385.1 Rhodococcus sp. ARC_M12
CGCGTGGTTCGGGGTCCTCGGTGATGGACAGTTCTTCGCCGTTGGCGATCTTGAACTGCTGCAGCACGAGGTCGATGCCGGAGGTTTCCTCGGTGACGGGATGCTCGACCTGCAGTCGGGTGTTGACTTCCAGGAACGACACCAGCCCGTCTTGGCCGACGAGGTATTCCACCGTGCCGGCTCCGTAGTAGCCGGCTTCGAGGCAGATGGCTTTGGCGCTGGAGTGGATTTCTTTGCGTTGGGCGTCGGTGAGGAACGGG
>NZ_JALGQI010000096.1:0-260 GCF_022810385.1 Rhodococcus sp. ARC_M12
CGGGGTACTTTTCACCTTTCCCTCACGGTACTAGTCCGCTATCGGTCACCAGGGAGTATTCAGGCTTATCGGGTGGTCCCGACAGATTCACAGCAGATTTCACGGGCCCGCTGCTACTTGGGTATTCACAACGACAGTTGCAGTGTTTTCGTCTACGGGACTCTCACCCTCTACGACAGGCCGTTCCAGACCACTTCGACTAACACCACAATTTCTCACTGTCGGCCGATCCGGCAGAATCGACAATGCAAACCCCACAA
>NZ_JALGQI010000053.1:0-777 GCF_022810385.1 Rhodococcus sp. ARC_M12
TCGAGTTGTGCGCTCGTTTCGGCGTGCCGCCAGTGGAATTCGACGGCGATCGCGATGCTCTCATGCATGCCTTCACCGCAGACGGAGCTCAGCACATGGAGTATGTCCGCGAGCGAGGAGTCTTCGATGACCTACCCTTGAACGCGATCTTGACGGTGCTTCGGCACGCCTACGGCCCCACGATCTTCACGGGCGCTCACCCACTCGATGATGTTTTCACCGGCCGCACCCGGCCGGGCGAAACTCCCGGGGATCGAAACTCGCCGCGGGAGTCTCGATGAACACAAGCGGTGAGAACATACGCGCCGAACCCCGTATCGCGGCCGACTGCCGATCGGTCGGAGCTCTCTCCGCGAACAATCGCGATCGTGAACACTCGGACCGCCTCGGACACCTTCGAATCGGGTGAGCCGACACCTGCTGGCAGAGCTGTGCCACATGACTGTCTCGTCGGCGCGGCCGTGTTGAGGCCGGGCACCGGAAGTTGCACCGAACAGACGAGACCCGTTCTGCCGCTGGGGTTGCGGCCGATGAACGACCGATCCGAACGCCTCCCCGGGCACGAGACGCCGCGCGATACCCATATCCCTCTCCTGTGTGCGCAGCCGCTACCGCGAGAGCGGCCCGAACGGCGTCTACCGATGTCTCTTATCTATGCAAGGAGCGCAGCATGATGAACAACGCACCTCACACCCCCGCCAGGACCGTGGCGATCACAGGTGGAGCTCGCGGCATCGGCTATCAGACAGCGAAGGAGTTGATTCGACGAGGCCACCG
>NZ_JALGQI010000097.1:0-258 GCF_022810385.1 Rhodococcus sp. ARC_M12
TCGGACCGTCCCCCCAGTCCATCCGCGACCTCGGCGACAAGGTCACCGCCCGCCACATCGCCGCCCGCGCCAAAGCACCGTCGGTCCCCGGCACCTCCGAACCGGTCAAGGACGCCGACGAAATCCTGGCCTTCGTCGACGAACACGGCCTCCCCATCGCCATCAAAGCCGCATTCGGTGGCGGCGGACGCGGCATGAAAGTGGCCCGCACCCGCGAGGAAATCCCCGAACTGTTCGACTCCGCCACCCGCGAAGCCG
>NZ_JALGQI010000098.1:0-257 GCF_022810385.1 Rhodococcus sp. ARC_M12
GGGTTTGCATTGTCGATTCTGCCGGATCGGCCGACAGTGAGAAATTGTGGTGTTAGTCGAAGTGGTCTGGAACGGCCTGTCGTAGAGGGTGAGAGTCCCGTAGACGAAAACACTGCAACTGTTGTTGTGGATACCCAAGTAGCAGCGGGCCCGTGAAATCTGCTGTGAATCTGTCGGGACCACCCGATAAGCCTGAATACTCCCTGGTGACCGATAGCGGACTAGTACCGTGAGGGAAAGGTGAAAAGTACCCCGGG
>NZ_JALGQI010000099.1:0-256 GCF_022810385.1 Rhodococcus sp. ARC_M12
GCCATGTGATCGTCGACCCGCAGTGGTCAGGAGAGGTGGGTCTGTCCGGTGCCAACGAGGAGGAGATGCTGGCTATGAACCCCGAGCGTGAACCCACGTCTCGGTTGTCGTGCCAGATGGTGGCCTCAAAAGCGTGGGATGGCCTGATCGTTCGAACACCTGAATTCCAATTGTGATGTGTGAAAGGCAGGCACGACAGCATGAAAGTTTCTGAGTCGATCACCGACAAGGTCCAGTCGACCATCCCTATAGGGCT
>NZ_JALGQI010000100.1:0-255 GCF_022810385.1 Rhodococcus sp. ARC_M12
GACGCGAGGTCGGCGACCGAGAATTCCCCACCACCGCCGCCGGCCACGTGGACCTGATCGCCTGGATCACCGCGGCCGGAAAGGTCGAGCGAATCGGAGTCGAAGGTACCGGCAGTTATGGATCGACTCTGGCCACTGCGCTACGCCTGAGCGGGCTCGAGGTCGTCGATGTCGATCGCCCCGACCGACGCTCTCGCCGCTTCCACGGCAAATCCGACCCACTCGATGCCCATTCCGCAGCGCGCGCAGCATTGA
>NZ_JALGQI010000101.1:0-255 GCF_022810385.1 Rhodococcus sp. ARC_M12
GACGCGAGGTCGGCGACCGAGAATTCCCCACCACCGCCGCCGGCCACGTGGACCTGATCGCCTGGATCACCGCGGCCGGAAAGGTCGAGCGAATCGGAGTCGAAGGTACCGGCAGTTATGGATCGACACTGGCCACTGCGCTACGCCTGAGCGGGCTCGAGGTCGTCGATGTCGATCGCCCCGACCGACGCTCTCGCCGCTTCCACGGCAAATCCGACCCACTCGATGCCCATTCCGCAGCGCGCGCAGCATTGA
>NZ_JALGQI010000102.1:0-255 GCF_022810385.1 Rhodococcus sp. ARC_M12
CGCCCGCCGTGGCTTCGGTGCCGGCGCACTGTCGGTCTGTATCCAATTTCTGGTGACCTTCGGGGTGTTCTTGCTGTTGGTGCAGTATCTGCAGTTGATTCTCGGTTATGGACCGCTCACCGCCGCGCTGGCGTTGACCCCTATGGTCGTGCCGCTCATCGTGATCTCGGTGATTGCACCCTGGCTGTCGAACATTGTTGGCCTGCGGGTGATGACCACTGTAGGTCTGCTCACCATCGCGGCGGGACTGGTGAT
>NZ_JALGQI010000103.1:0-255 GCF_022810385.1 Rhodococcus sp. ARC_M12
CGTTTCTGGACCTGGTCGAACGTGAACTCGGACCCCTCGACATCCTGATCAACAACGCGGGCATCATGCCTACCGGCCACGCCCACGAAGAGGACGATGCAGTAACCCGGCGGCAAGTCGAGATCAACGTCCTGGGGGTCATCTTCGGGACCAAACTGGCTCTTCAGCGCATGCTGCCGCGCCGCACCGGACACATCATCAACACTGCGTCATTGGCCGGCGAGCTCGCGGTACCTGGTTTGGCGACCTACTGCG
>NZ_JALGQI010000104.1:0-255 GCF_022810385.1 Rhodococcus sp. ARC_M12
TGTCGAGATACGTTCGGCGAGCAGCCATGTCGACGTCCGCGAGGAACACCGAATCTGTGTTCAGGGCCGCACCCAGTCCGGTCGCCAGACGCCGGGGGACGAATTTCACCGCCGCGACCATTGCGCCTGCGAGACGGGTGACGCGGACGAAGGGGCGTGGATTCTCGATCAGATCTGCTGTCGCGCGGGCGATCTCCTCCGGCTCGGCGTTGCGTAATCCCTTTGCGCCGGCGGTTCCGGCGACGAGTTCGGTGT
>NZ_JALGQI010000105.1:0-255 GCF_022810385.1 Rhodococcus sp. ARC_M12
CGAGTGAGGCGATGACCGAACGTGCATCTCGGCTCTGGAGGGCGTCGTTGGTAGCGGCGGCCGTGAGGGTTCCAAGCGCAGGGACGACGACCACGTCGAACTCTCCGGACTCCGACAGCGGGTGGTCTACCGACAGGGTCATCGATGCCGTCGTGGTCACTCGCCGTTTCGGTCCGAGGATGGCGAGTTCGATCGGGTCGATCCGCGGGTCGACATCGCCGCGGGCTCCGTCGGCCACCCGCACGATGTCGATGA
>NZ_JALGQI010000106.1:0-255 GCF_022810385.1 Rhodococcus sp. ARC_M12
TGTGCGCAGTGAGCCCGACGATCAGACCGTAGTCGCCAGTGTGGAACTGCGATTTCAACGCCGTGGAGATCAATGGCAGGTATGTCAGGAGATCGACGATCTCGGCGACCGAACCAGCGCTGATCAACGGTGAACTCAGGGGCCCGAACGATGTCAACTGGGCCTGCTCGGCAAACGCAAGTCCGAGTCGAGTGGCGTGGGCGATATCGAGTTCGGGATAGACCTCCCGAAACCACCGTATCGGTGCCTGGACGT
>NZ_JALGQI010000107.1:0-255 GCF_022810385.1 Rhodococcus sp. ARC_M12
GATTGTTCGACCAGATTTTCTGCCAATGCGACTTCGGGAACGCACGGAACGCGAGCACATCTTCCTTCGCACCGTCCATCATCGCCGACACCTTCGGAAACGACCCGGCGAGCGTCTGCGCGACCTGGTCCCACTGCGCTGCAACAGCATCCGGCTCGGTGTGCGCGAAGATCGTCTTGATCGCCGCCATCACCGGAGGCACCTGCTTCGACGACACCGCGGAAGTGACGTTCCGCATGAAATGCACCCGGCAAC
>NZ_JALGQI010000108.1:0-255 GCF_022810385.1 Rhodococcus sp. ARC_M12
TGTGCGCAGTGAGCCCGACGATCAGACCGTAGTCGCCAGTGTGGAACTGCGATTTCAACGCCGTGGAGATCAATGGCAGGTATGTCAGGAGATCGACGATCTCGGCGACCGAACCAGCGCTGATCAAAGGTGAACTCAGGGGCCCGAACGATGTCAACTGGGCCTGCTCGGCAAACGCAAGTCCGAGTCGAGTGGCGTGGGCGATATCGAGTTCGGGATAGACCTCCCGAAACCACCGTATCGGTGCCTGGACGT
>NZ_JALGQI010000109.1:0-255 GCF_022810385.1 Rhodococcus sp. ARC_M12
AGCTCAGCGATATCGGCCCAGACCAGACTGGGTCGTCCCGCATCGATGTCGTCGCGAACCCATGACCATCCCTCAGCGGGATCGTCGGTCGTGAGAACCTCGACTTGTCCGCCGAGCCTGCGCGGTAGGTCGATCTCGAAGTCGGCACCGCGGCCGACCAGGTACATCGGTGGGACCAGGTCGTCCGATCGCAGGTAGGACAAACCCAGATCACCACCCAGTGCGAACACCAACCCCTCGTCGGGTGGTCCGTCC
>NZ_JALGQI010000110.1:0-255 GCF_022810385.1 Rhodococcus sp. ARC_M12
ATCGGCGAGCGCGTCGTGCTGTCCATCGGCCGCGACGATCTTGGCGACGAAGGCATACGGAAGTGATGCGGGTGTGGACATGAGGGGTTCTCCTTGAAGTCGGGGTTCTTCGTGGGGCGAGTTCAGCTTATGACGAGCGAGGGCCGGTGGGGAGTGGCGTATACGACAGTATTGCTATTGTTCGCGCCATGCGTATCGGACTGATCGCGATCGACGGCTGCTTCGGTTCGGCTGTCGCGTCGGTCATCGACATCG
>NZ_JALGQI010000111.1:0-255 GCF_022810385.1 Rhodococcus sp. ARC_M12
CCTGAACCGACTCCAACCCCACCGGATCCACCGACGCCAACGCCGCAGGCGTCACGAACGCATGCGTGACCCGCTCCTCGGCCAGCAACGACGCCAACTCCACCCCACCGAACACCAACGGCGGAGCAATCACCATCGTCGCCCCACCCGAAAACGCCAACACGAACTCCAGAATCGACGCATCGAAACTCGGCGACGCGAACGCCAACACCCGAGACGACGGCCCCACACCGAACCGAACCCGCTCCTCGGCAG
>NZ_JALGQI010000112.1:0-255 GCF_022810385.1 Rhodococcus sp. ARC_M12
ACGGACAGGATGCCGGCCGCGAGCGCTCAGCCGGCGAGGGGTCCGTCGCAGAGGAGAGCGACGTCGGTGTCGGGCAGAGCCGTGAGGCCAGCGCATCGCGCGACCACCAGAACCGAACCGACGACCTAATCACGTCGGCTCTGCGTCTATCGCTTGATGCGCCCACTGGGTGAACGAGCCGCTGACCTGCACAAACGCCGAGCGTGGGGGACGCTGCCATCCGGTGGTGACCGACGACGACCGACCAGTACCGAC
>NZ_JALGQI010000113.1:0-255 GCF_022810385.1 Rhodococcus sp. ARC_M12
TTGCGATCCGTTGCCGTGACGGGAGACGCGTTGCGCGTCGCAGCGATGACGGGTCGTTGGCGTTCCGGGGCGTTGCGTTCGTGCGCGCCGCGCGTGCGGCATGGAGCATCTCGCTGCGCACACAACGTTCGTTGCGCCGACGCACCGTTGACACCTCGCACGTCCAGGTCGCGACACAACGCCACGCTGCGTTGCCGAGCGGAGCGAGGCCTTTCGGCACACGGACAGGATGCCGGCCGCGAGCGCTCAGCCGGC
>NZ_JALGQI010000114.1:0-255 GCF_022810385.1 Rhodococcus sp. ARC_M12
CTGCCGAGGAGCGGGTTCGGTTCGGTGTGGGGCCGTCGTCTCGGGTGTTGGCGTTCGCGTCGCCGAGTTTCGATGCGTCGATTCTGGAGTTCGTGTTGGCGTTTTCGGGTGGGGCGACGATGGTGATCGCTCCGCCGTTGGTGTTCGGTGGGGTGGAGTTGGCGTCGTTGCTGGCCGAGGAGCGGGTCACGCATGCGTTCGTGACGCCTGCGGCGTTGGCGTCGGTGGATCCGGTGGGGTTGGAGTCGGTTCAGG
>NZ_JALGQI010000115.1:0-255 GCF_022810385.1 Rhodococcus sp. ARC_M12
GTTGCCGGGTGCATTTCATGCGGAACGTCACTTCCGCGGTGTCGTCGAAGCAGGTGCCTCCGGTGATGGCGGCGATCAAGACGATCTTCGCGCACACCGAGCCGGATGCTGTTGCAGCGCAGTGGGATCAGGTCGCGCAGACGCTCGCCGGGTCGTTTCCGAAGGTGTCGGCGATGATGGACGGTGCGAAGGAAGATGTGCTCGCGTTCCGTGCGTTCCCGAAGTCGCATTGGCAGAAAATCTGGTCGAACAATC
>NZ_JALGQI010000116.1:0-254 GCF_022810385.1 Rhodococcus sp. ARC_M12
TCCCGCCAGAAATCGAACGACTCACTGTCCCCGACCGCGGTGCCCAACACTTCACGGGTGCCGTCGATCGACACCCCGGTCGCGACGACGAGCGCATGCGAGACCACATGCGCCCCGATCCGCACCTTGCAATACGTCGCGTCGAGGAAGACGTACGGAAACGTGGTGTGGGTCAACGTTCGCTCACGAAACCGCGCGATCTCCGTATCGAGCCCTTGGCAAATTCTCGACACAGTCGACTTCGAGACGCCCGA
>NZ_JALGQI010000054.1:0-765 GCF_022810385.1 Rhodococcus sp. ARC_M12
TTGATCAGCGCTGGTTCGGTCGCCGAGATCGTCGATCTCCTGACATACCTGCCATTGATCTCCACGGCGTTGAAATCGCAGTTCCACACTGGCGACTACGGTCTGATCGTCGGGCTCACTGCGCACACAGGCGATTCCGCACTGGACTGCTTGGTCATCACCTACGGCGGGTCGGCGTTATTACGACTGCTGGACATGCTCGCCGGTGACATATCGCCGGTGACACTCCATCTGAGCTGGCCGGAGCCGACCGAGGTGAGCCACGACAAAGGTCCGGGGGCGAATCGCCGGTTCTTCGACGCTCCGATTTCCTTCGTCCACGTACCCGAGGACACACTAAACAAGGCTTGTCGGTTCTCGGACCCTCTCGCATATCGACTCGCTATCACTGATCTGCAGCGGACACTCGCCCAGCGGAGTGGGTCCATGTCATCCGCCGAGAAGGTGAGGCAACTGTTGGAAAAGGACCTCGGACAGCGAACCAACCATGATGTTGCACAAGCATTGTCGATGTCGAGCAGCACGTTGAAACGGCGGCTTGCCGAAGAAGGAACCACCTACAGCAAGGTCCGCCACACGCTGCTGTACGAACGCGCGATGCTACGGCTCCTCGATCGCTCGGTTTCGGTCAGCGAGATCGCTTCCGAACTCGGATACAGCGACCTCGCCAACTTCTCTCATGCCTTCAAACGCTGGACCGGGCGCTCTCCGAAAGATTTCCGAAACCCACGACTCTCGGACGACCCGGATTCGACGTAGACCACA